>JASHRA010000064.1 GCA_030038765.1 Candidatus Dormiibacterota bacterium
TCCAGGGCTGGCAGCGCCGGGCCTGCATCTCGGGGGTGGTGCTGATCGCCCTGCTGGCCCTCTTCCTCGTGGTCGGGGCCGTGCTGGGTGTGCTCGGGGTCCACTGAGCGTGCCCCGGGCCCGGCGCGAGCAGGCGGCGGAGGCCGGGCCCCGGCTGCGGGACAACCGGGAGCTGCTGGCGGCGCGGCTGCGGGAGCTGCCGGCCACGGCCGGGGTCTACCTCTTCCGCGGCGCCGCCGGCCAGGTGCTCTACGTGGGCAAGTCGGCCAGCCTCCACGACCGCCTGCGCAGCTACTTCGTGGCCCCGGAGCAGCACACGCCCCGGATCCACCGCCTGGTCGACCTGGCCTTCGACTTCGAGGTCATCGCCACCGGCACGGAGCAGCAGGCCCTGATCCTGGAGAACACGCTGATCAAGCGCCACCGCCCCCGCTTCAACGTGCGCCTGCGGGACGACAAGAACTACCTCTACTTCAGGCTCCCGCGGCCCCGGCCGGGGAACCCGGAGCGGGTCCCCGAGGAGACCGCGGCACGGCTCGCCGCCTACCCCCGGCCCACCTACTCGCGGCGCCTGGGCAGCGACGGCGCCCGCTACTTCGGCCCCTACACGGACGCCAAGTCGCTGCGCCGGACGGTGCGCGAGCTGCGCCAGGTCTTCCCCTTCCGGGGCTGTGCCGACGCCGTCTTCCGCCGGGGCCGGGTCTGCCTCGACTACCACCTCGGCATCTGCGTCGGGCCCTGCGAGGGGCTGGTCACCCCGGGCGCCTACGCCGCCCTCCTGGACGACGCCGCTGCCTTCATGGAGGGGCGCACGGCGCGGGTCACCCAGCGACTGCGGGGGGAGATGGAGCGGGCCGCCGGGGAGCTCGACTTCGAGCGCGCCGGCGCCCTGCGCGACCGCCTCCGGGTGGTGGAGAAGCTGACCCGGGAGCAGGTCAGCAGCCCCCGCCTGGGCAGCGACGTGGACGTGCTGGGGGTGGCCTCGGAGGGCGGCCAGGGGGTGGCGGCGGTGCTGCTGGTGCGCGGGGGCAGGCTCCAGGGCATGGAGCACCACCCGCTGGAGGGCCTCGGCGAGGTCGCCCCCGAGGAGCTCCTGGACAGCTTCGTGGGCCAGCACTACGGCAGCTCGACGAGCGTCCCCAAGGCCGTCTACCTGGCCCGGGAGCCGTCCTCGCGGGCGGTCCTGGAGCAGTTCCTCAGCTCGCTCCGGGGTTCGCGGGTGGAGCTGAGGGTGCCCCAGCGGGGCCGCTTCCTGACCCTCCTGAGACGGGCCGAGGAGACAGCCGCCGCCGCCCTGCGGCAGACCAGGGTGGCCCAGGACTTCGACGCCGCCCGCACCGACCAGGCCCTGGAGGAGCTGCGCGCCGGGCTGGGCCTGGAGCGGCCGCCCCGGCGCATCGAGTGCTACGACATCAGCAACACCATGGGGGAGGAGAGCGTGGGCTCGATGGTGGTCTTCGAGCAGGGCCGGCCCAAGCCCTCTGACTACCGGATCTTCGCCATCCGCACGGTGGAGGGCCCCAACGACTTCGCCAGCATCGAGGAGGTGCTGGGTCGCCGCTTCGCCCACCTGCGGCGCGACGACGAGGAGGACAGCAGCTTCGGGATCCGGCCCGACCTGGTCATCATCGACGGCGGCCAGGGCCAGCTGGCGGCGGCCCACCGGGCCATGGCCGGGCTGGGGCTCGCCGACGTGCCCCACTTCGGCCTGGCCAAGCGCTTCGAGGAGCTCTGGCCGGTGGGCGCGGCCGAGCCCATCCACCTCACCGGCGGCGGCGCCGCCTTCTTCCTGGTCCAGCGGGTGCGCGACGAGGCCCACCGCTTCGCCATCACCCACCACCGCGCCCGCCGCGCCAAGGCCGAGGTGCGCTCCCGGCTGGACGAGATCGGGGGCCTGGGCCCGCAGCGCAAGCGGGCGCTGCTGCGCCGCTTCGGCTCCCTGAGCGGCATCCGCGAGGCCTCCGCCGAGGAGCTGGCCGAGGTGCCCGGGATCAGCGCCACCCTGGCGGCGGCCATCAAGGAGCTGGTCTGAGCCCGCCTCGGGAGCGGGCCCCGGAGGACCGCTGCCTGGTGGTCGGAGCCCCCGGCTCCGGCGTGCCCCTGGCCGTCTCGCTGCTGGCCCGCCTGGGGCTGGGCGCGGTGGCCTGGGAGGGAGGGGCCGATGGTGGGCCCGAGCTCGACCCCGACGGCGGCTGGCCCGGGCCCACCATCGTCGCCCTGGAGGCCCGTGACCTGGCCTGCCTGGAACGCTCCGCCTCAGCCTGGAGCGCCGACCGGCTGCCCTCCGCCCTGGCGGCGGCCGCGGCCGAGCTGGAGGTGCGTCGGGGGCGGCTCCAGCCGCTGCGCCTGCGGGCCCAGGTGCTGCTCGACAGCGGATGGCTGGAGGCGGCGGAGCTGGAGCGGCGCCTGCTCCAGCTGGGCCCGGCCCTGCGCCCCCCCGCCCCCGGGGACCTCCCGCTCCTGGTGCTGGAATCCTTCGCCTACCCGAGGGGCCTGCCCCTCGACCTCAGCTGGTGCCTGGACGCCCGCGCCCTCCGCAACCCCTACTGGGAAGAGCGCCTCCGGCCCCGCTCGGGCCTGGATCCCGAGGTGAGGGAGTTCGTGCTCGCCCAGCCGGTGGCCCGGGCCATGCTGGCGGGCACGCTGGAGCTGCTGCAGCGGCTGCTGCCGGAGCTGGCGGCGCGGCAGCGGCGGGTGCTGCGGCTGGGGGTCGGCTGCACCGGTGGCTTCCACCGCTCCGTGGCCCTGCTGGAGGCGCTGGCGGGGCTGCTGCGGGAGGTCGGAATCGAGCCCCTGCTGTGGCACCGCGACCTGCCCCGCCAGGACCCCTAGGAAGGAGGCGGTTCCCCTCCGGGGCCTCCATATACTTGGCGAGAGGTGCGTCCGGCCCCGCACCCGAGGCATGCGTTCGGAACACAGCCTGGAGGTGTGAGCGGGTGACGGTACGGATTGGCATCAACGGGTTCGGGCGGATCGGGCGCAACTTCTTCCGCGCCGGCCGCGGCAACGAGTCGTTCCAGGTGGTGGCGGCCAACGACATCACCGGGACCAAGGTGCTGGCGCACCTGCTCCGCCACGACTCGATCCTGGGGCCCTACCCGGGTCCGGTCGAGGCCGCTGAGGACCGCCTCCTGGTGGACGGCCGGGAGCTGAGGATCTTCAGCCAGGGAGCGCGGCCGGGGGAGATCGACTGGCGGGAGCTGGGCGTCGACGTGGTGGTCGAGGCCACGGGGGCCTTCACCAACGCCGAGCAGGCTCGCCAGCACATCGACCGGGGAGGCGCCCGCAAGGTCATCATCACGGCCCCGGCCAAGTCTGAGGACGTGACCATCTGCATCGGCGTCAACGACGCCGCCTACGACCCCCAGCGCCATCACGTGATCTCCAACGCCTCCTGCACCACCAACTGCCTGGCCCCGGTGGCCAAGGTCCTGCACTCCAGCTTCGGGATCGAGAGCGGCCTCATGACCACGGTCCACGCCTACACCGGCGACCAGCGGCTGCTGGACGCGCCCCACAGCGACCTGCGCCGGGCCCGGGCGGCGGCCCTCTCCATGATCCCCACCAGCAGCGGGGCGGCCAAGGCCGTGGCCCTGGTGCTGCCGGAGCTGGCCGGCCGCTTCCAGGGCATGGCGGTGCGGGCGCCCACCCCGGACGTCTCCCTGGTCGACTTCACCGCCATCACCGAGCGGGAGACCGACGCGGCGTCGGTCAACCAGGCGCTGCGCCAGGCGGCGGAGGGAGAGCTGGCGGGAATCCTCGCCGTCAGCGACGAGGAGCTCGTCTCCTGCGACTTCCAGGGCGATCCCCACTCCGCCATCGTCGACGCCCCGCTGACGACCATGGCCGGTCCCCGCCACCTCAAGGTCATGGCCTGGTACGACAACGAGTGGGGCTACTCCTGCCGGGTCGCGGACCTCTGCGCGCTGGTGGCCCGCTCGCTGCCGGACCGGACCGACTGAGGTGCCGGCGCCGGGCCGGCACGGCTGGCAGGGGCTGGACCAGCTGGAGGCGCGGGGCAAGCGGGTCCTGGTGCGGGTCGACTTCAACGTGCCGCTGGCGAAGGACGGCACGGTGCGCGACGACACCCGCCTGCGGGCCACCCTGCCCACGCTGCGCGAGCTCCTGGACAAGGGGGCGGCCCTGGTCCTCATGACCCACCTGGGCCGGCCCGGCGGGAAGCCCGACCCCGGGCTCAGCACGCGCCCGCTGGCGGCCCACCTGGCGCGGCTGCTGGGCACCGAGGTGGACTGGATCGACGCCTGCGTCGGGCCCGCCGTCGAGGCCCGGGCCCGGCAGCTGGGGCCGGGCCAGGTGCTGCTCCTGGAGAACCTGCGCTTCCAGCCCGAGGAGGAGGCCAACGACCCCCGCTTCTCCGCCGCCCTGGCCCGGCTCGCCGACCTCTACGTCAACGACGCCTTCGCCAGCTCCCACCGCGCCCACGCCTCCACCGAGGGCGTGGCGCGCCTCCTGCCGGCCCGGGCCGGCAGGCTCATGGAGGCCGAGCTGGAGCAGCTCAGCGAGCTCCTGGAGCGGCCCCGCCGGCCGCTCCTGGCCATCATCGGCGGCAGCAAGCTGAGCACCAAGCTGGGCCTGGTCAGCCACCTGCTGGAGGTGGTCAACAGCCTCTGCCTGGGCGGGGCCATGGCCAGCACCTTCCTCAAGGCGCAGGGCCGGGAGGTGGGCAGCTCCCTGGTGGAGGACGACTTCACCGCCCAGGCCGGCCAGCTCCTCCTCCAGGCCCGCGAGCGGGGCGTGGCCCTGGAGCTGCCCCTGGACGTGGTCGTGGCGCCCTCGCCCGAGGCCGGTGAGGGCGAGGTGGACACGCGGCCCGTGGAGGAGGTGCCGGAGAGGGCCATGATCCTGGACGTGGGCCCGGAGACGGTGCGCCACTGGTCGGAGCTGGCCCGGGCCGCCGGCACCGTGGTCTGGAACGGTCCGCTGGGCATGTACGAGCGGCCTCTCTTCGCCCGGGGCACGCTGGAGCTGGCGCGCGCCGTGGCCGCGTCCCCGGCCCGCACCGTGATCGGCGGCGGGGACCTGGAGGCGGCCCTGTCCGGCCAGGGTCTGGAGGGGCAGTTCAGCCACGTCAGCACCGGCGGGGGGGCAACCCTGGAGTTCCTGGAGGGGCGCCGGCTGCCCGGCGTGGTGGCCCTGGAGCGGGGTCCTGACGCTTGACCAGCCCCCTCCGTCGCCCCCTGGTGGCCGGCAACTGGAAGATGAACACCGGGGTGGAGGAGGCACTGGAGCTGGCCCGGCAGGTGCAGGCGGGCCTCCCGGACCGGCCCCCGGCGGAGGTGGTGCTGCTGCCTCCGCTGATCTCGCTCTGGCCCCTGCGCCAGCTGCTCCGAGGGGACGACCGGATCGGGCTGGGGGCCCAGAACTGCTACTGGGAGCGATCCGGAGCCTTCACCGGGGAGGTCTCGGCGGCCATGCTCCGGTCCCTCTGCGACTACGTCCTGGTCGGCCACAGCGAGCGGCGCCAGCTCTTCGGCGAGACCGACGACCAGGTGCGGCTGAAGTTGGACGCGGTCCTGGCCAGCGGCCTGCGCCCGATCGTGGCCGTGGGCGAGACCCTGGACCAGCGCCAGGCCGGCCGTACCGATGACGTCATCGGAGCCCAGGCGCGGGCCGCCTTCCAGGGCCTGGAGCCCGACCTGGCGGCGCGCTGCACGGTCGCCTACGAGCCCATCTGGGCCATCGGCACCGGGCGCAGCGCCTCTCCGGAGGATGCCGCCGGGGCGGCCGACGCCATCCGCCGCGTCATCGACTCCCTCCACCCGGCGTTGGCCCGCCAGATCCGGGTCCTCTACGGGGGCAGTGTCAGCGCCGAGAGTGCCGCCGACCTCTTCGCGCCCGAAGCGGTGGACGGCGGCCTGGTCGGGGGGGCGAGCCTGCGCGCGGGGGAGTTCCTGGCCGTGGTGGGGGCGGCGGCACCGGTCTGAGGCAGGGCGCGGCGCCAGCGGCGATGCTAGGCTCAGGGGAGGGTGCGCCGAGGCTGGGCCAGGGCGCCCGCCGTCCGGCCGCCCAACGGGGCACCCCTGCCCCCGTCCTCGTCCCCACGGAGGCCTCCTAGGTTGACCACCACCGGCGTGCGCCCGGCCCTGCTGTGCGTCCTCGACGGCTGGGGCTGGCGCTCCGAGAGGGAGGGCAACGCGATCGCCCAGGCCCGGACTCCCTCCTTCGACGGGCTTCTGCGCGGCTGGCCCCACAGCACCCTAGCCGCCAGCGGCAGCGCCGTCGGCCTCCCCGAGGGGCAGCAGGGCAACTCGGAGGTCGGGCACCTCACCATCGGCTCCGGCCGGGTAGTGCTCCAGGACCTGACCCGCATCGACCGCGCCCTCGAGGACGGCTCCTTCTTCGAGAACCCCGAGCTGGTCGGGGCAGTCGAGCAGGCCCGCGATCGCGGTAGCCAGCTCCACCTCATGGGCCTGGTCTCCCCGGGCGGCGTGCACAGTTCCGACGCCCACCTGCTGGGGCTGCTCGAGCTCTGCCGGCGCCGCGGCCTGGAGCGGGTCCTGGTCCACGCCTTCATGGACGGGCGCGACACCCCTCCCGACGCCGGGCGCGGCTTCCTGTCCCGCCTGCTGGAACGATGTCGCGAATTGGAGGTGGGACGCCTAGCATCGCTGAGCGGGCGCTACTACGCGATGGACCGGGACCGCCGCTGGGATCGCTTGGAGCGGGCCTTCCGGACCCTGGTGGGACGTCCGGAGCGGTGCGTCGAGGACCCCCTCGCCTACGTCGGGGCCGAGTACGAGGAGGGGAGGGGAGACGAGTTCATCCGTCCCGCCGCGGTCGCGGCCGCCGGAACCACGGCCCCGGCCATCGCGGACGGCGACGTGCTGATCCATTTCGATTTCCGGCCCGACCGTGCCCGCGAGCTGTGCCATGCCCTGGTCGACACGGATTTCCGTGGCTTCGACCGGGGCCGGATGCCGGAGGACTTGAGGCTCGTCACCTTCACCCGCTTCGACGACCAGCTGCCAGCCCAGGTCGCCTTCCCCAAGCCCCTCGTGCGCAACACCCTGGCCGAGGTCGTCTCCCGGGCGGGACTGCGCCAGTTCCACGTCGCCGAGACCGAGAAGTACGCCCACGTGACCTACTTCCTCAACGGGGGGCGTGAGCAGCCGTTCGACCGAGAGGAACGGCTCCTCGTGCCCTCGTCGAAGGTGGCCACCTACGACCTCCAACCGGAGATGAGCGCTCGGGCCATCACCGACGCCGTGCTGACCCACCTCCCGGGCGACACCTACCCCCTGCTGGCGGTGAACTACGCCAACGCGGACATGGTCGGCCACACCGGGGAGTTCCAGGCCACGGTGACCGCGGTGGAGTTCCTGGACGGATGCCTCGGGGAGCTGCTCGGGGCCTGCCAGGAGGCGGGGCGCCTCCTCCTCGTCACCGCCGACCACGGCAACGCCGAGTACAAGGTCGACCCCAGCAACGGATCCAAGCTGACCTCCCACACCACCAGCCGGGTGCCCCTGGTGCTGGCCCTCGACGACTCCTGCCGGCAGCTCCGCGACGGAGGGCTCAGCGACGTCGCTCCGACCCTGCTCAGCGCCATGGGCCTGACGGTGCCGCGCGAGATGACCGGCACCGACCTCCGGAACTAGCCAGCAGCGTGGACAGGGGATCCCGGCCCGGAGCCGGGCGGGCCCGGCGCCGGGCGCGGGAAGAGGCGGAGGAGGCGCCCTCCGGCCTGGTGGCCCTGGTGGGCAGGCCCAACGTCGGCAAGTCGACGCTCTTCAACCGCCTCACCGGGGAGCGCCGCGCCATCGTCTCCGAGGAGCCGGGCCTAACCAGGG
>JASHRA010000065.1 GCA_030038765.1 Candidatus Dormiibacterota bacterium
GGCTTCAGCTGCCGCGCCACGGCCGAGGGCAGCGGTTCCCCCTGGGCCGGAGCCTGGGGAGGCACCTACTACGCGTACTCCTGCGCCGACGGCGACCAGCAGGTGGCGTTCAACTGGGGCACCGACTACACCTACTGACCGGCAAGCGCCGGGAGCTTGGGGCCCGCCCGCCTCAGCCCGCCCCCGGGGCCGGACGACCTGGCGGGCCGGCCGCGCCTAGGGAGCCGGCTTGACCAGGCGCCAGTCCACGGGCTGTCCGCAGTCCTGGCAAGGGGGGAAGGTCTCCCCCTCCTCCAGCGTGATCGGCTCGTGGCCGGGCTTGTCCCGCTCGTAGACGCCCGCCTCCAGGCAGCGCTCACCGGTTCGTGGCAAGGAACTCTCTCCCAACTGTCGCCCGCCGCCGGGCCAGTCACCCGCCGATCGGGAACCGTGGCCGGAAGTATAGGCGGGGACCGATCGCAGCCTGGGTCGAGCCAAGCCCGGCACACAGTCGCCCCTCATCGACCAGGGGTGCTGAAAAGTCGACCCGGGTGGGGCACAATGTCGCGCATGCGGGTTTCTGTCAAGGCGGACTACGCGCTCCGCGCCGTGGTCGAGCTGGCCGCCGCCCAGGGCCAGGGCTCGACCGCGGCGGAGACGATCTCCGAGCTCCAGAACATCCCCCTCAAGTTCCTCCACAACATCCTCGCCGACCTCAAGCAGGCCGGGATCGTCTCCAGCCAGCGCGGCGCCGGGGGCGGCTTCGTCCTCGCCCGCGACCCCGGCGAGATCACGCTGGGCGACATCCTCCGGGTCGTGGACGGCCCCCTGGCCAGGGTCGGGGACTACCGCCCCGACCAGCTCGCCTACTCCGGCCACACCTCGGCCCTGCGCGAGGTCTGGGTGGCGGTCCGGGCCGGGATCCGCGACGTGCTGGACGAGGTCACGGTGGCCCAGGTGGCGGGGGGCGACCTCCCCGACGTGGTCCGTCAGCGCCTCCTCCGCCCCGACGCCTGGCTCCCCCGGGTCAAGCTGGACCCGGCCCAGAGCCCCTGCGCCGGCGTGCCCGGCCGGGGCCTCAGGGGGAGCCCGGAGCTGGACGCGGGCGGCGGGCGCCCCCCCCAGCGGACCTGGGCCGCTCCCGTCTGAGCGGGCGGCGGAGGGAGCGGACCAGCGCCGCCCCGCTGCCCTCTCACCAGAGGGCGCCACCCCCGAGGAGCAGGTAGAGGATGGGGCCCAGGCCCCAGAGGATGCCGACCACGCCCCAGGCCACCTTGACGCCGAAGGAGAGGTCGCCGCGGCGGGCCAGGTTGACCAGCATCAGGATGTAGGCGAGGGGGTGCAGCACGATCGCCACCAGCACCTCCAGGAGCAGCTTCACGGCCGCAGAATAGCCCCGAACCGCGCCGCGACCGAGCGGCGTGATCGCGGAGGAAGATGGGCGAGCCCAGGGGCCGACGTCGCCCGGCCGAGCGGGATGAGGCGGCCGCGGCCGTGAGCGGAGGTGGCACGGCTCGGCCCGGCCGGCTGCTGGGCGTCTTCGCCCATCCCGACGACGAGACCTTCTGCGCCGGCGGGACCCTGGCCCGCTGCGCCGCCCAGGGGGCCGAGGTGATGGTGGTCTCGGCGACGCGGGGCGAGGCGGGCCAGATCCGGGACGCCCGGGTCGGGACCAGGCGCCAGATCGCGGCCGTGCGCGAGGCCGAGCTGAGGCTGGCGGCCGAGCGCCTGGGCGTGGCCCGCGTGCTCTGCCTCGACCATGTCGACGGGACCCTCGCGGACGCCGACTTCGCCGCCCTGGTGGCGGAGGTGGGGGCGATCATCGCCGAGTTCCAGCCCAGGGCCGTGATCAGCTTCGGGCCGGACGGCGGCTACGGCCATCCCGACCACGTCACCATCAGCGCCGCCACCACCGAGGCCTGCCGGCGGAGGGCGGAGGCCTGGGCCGCCGCCGGGACCGGACCCCGTCTCTACCACAGCTGCTTCCCTCCCGGGAACGTGCTCCTCATGGAGCGCCTGGCCTCCTGGCTGACGCGGCGCCGGGGCCGCTTCGTGGCCAGCCAGGCCTTCGCCCATGCCCTCCTGGTGATCTCCCAGGAGGCGGCCACCATGCGCTTCATCAGGGACCACACCGAGGTCCGCTGGTACCCACCCGGGAGCTACGTCGTGGAGCAGGGGGAGGCGGCCGCGGAGCTCTTCCTCATCCTCTCCGGAGCGGCCGAGGTCTGGGAGGAGGCGGCCGGGGAGCGGCGCCGCCTCGGCCGCCTGGGCCGGGGCGAGTTCTTCGGCGAGCTGGGCGTCGCCGGCAACCGCCCCCGCAGCGCCGACGTCGTCGCCAGCCAGGGACTGACCTGCCTCGTGCTCTCCACCGGCCCGCCCCGGACCTACGCCGGCAGGGGAGCCGGCGCCCGCCTCGCGGGCGCCGCCGGGGAGCGGGCGGAGCCGGCCCCGGCGGCACTCCCCCGGGCGGCCTTCCAGTGCGACGTCTCCGCCCACCTGGAGGCCAAGGTGGCGGCGCTCTGCGCCTACCGGAGCCAGTTCTCGCTGGAGCCGGGACTGTTCCCGCCCTTCCTGCTCCAGGAGATCTTCGGCCGCGAGCACTTCGTCCAGGTGCCGCCGCCGGGACCGCCCAGGGTCGACCTCTCCTGACGCCGCCGGCTCAGAGGGCCTCCAGCGCTGCCTCCACGGCGGCCCCCAGCTGGGCCGGGAACCCCTGCGCGCGCAGGCCCCGACCGAGCGCCGCCAGGGCCAGCACCGGGGCCAGGGGAAAGGCCGAGGGGCCCATGTGGCCGATCCGGACCACCTGGCCCGCCAAGCTCCCCTGGCCCCCGGTCAGGAGCACCCCCAGCTCGCTCCGGGCCTGGCGCAGCAGGAGCTCGCCGTCGATCCCCGGGGGGAGCCGGAGCACGGTGACGGTGTCGGCGCAGGTGGTCTCCTCCCGGGGCCAGAGGCTGAGCCCGAGGGCGCGGGCGCCGGCCCGGGCCGCCCGCGCCACCCGCCGGTGCCGCTCCCAGGCGGCCGCCTCCCCCTCCTCCAGGTACTGCTCCAGGCAGGCGTGGAGGGCGTAGACGTCGCTCACCGAGGGGGCGAAGGGGAAGGCGCGGTCGGGAAGGTGGGCGTCGCGCCAGTCGAGCAGGCTGAGGAAGGAGCCCCTCGGGGCCGCGGGGTTGGCCTCGATGCGCTCCCAGGCCTGCTGGCTGACGTAGAGGAGGGACAGCCCCGGCGGGCCTCCGAGGCACTTCTCGGAGCCGGCCACGACCACCCCGGCGCGCCATCCCGCGGGGTCCACCGGCATGCCCGCGAAGGAGGCGATGGCGTCCACCAGCAGCGTCGCCCCGGCCTCGGCGACGACCTCGCCGATGGCCCCCATGGGGTTGACCGTGCCGGCGACGGTCTCGCAGTGGACGGCCAGCACCAGCGAGATCTCGGGGCGCTCGCGCAGCGCATGGCGGACCCGCTCCGGGTCGATCACCTGGCCGTCGGGGACGTCCAGCTCCACCACCTCCCGGGCCCGGGGCCGGGCCCAGTCCCCGAGTCCCCTTGCGAAGTCGCCGGAGACGAGGCAGAGGACCACGTCGCGCTCCCGCGTGAGGGCGGCCACGGCCGCCTCCAGGCCCAGGACGGCCTCGCCCTGGAGCACGACCGGGGCCAGCTCGCCACCCAGGGCCCGGTGCAGCAGCTCGACCGCTCCGGCGTAGAGCGCCAGGAACTCCGGGTCCAGGTGGTGGAGCACGGGCCGGGCCAGCGCCGAGACGGTCCGGGAGCTGCTCCCGGAGGGGCCGGTCCCGAGCGTGAAGACGGGCCCGCCCGGCGCTCCCGCGCTGCCGCCGCCACTCGCCATCGGCATCTGTGCAGTGTCCGGCCCCGGCACCGCCTCAGGCAGGGGCGGCACCGGGAACCGGACGGAGGGTCAGCCGCTGAAGCGGTAGTCCTGGGGGTAGATCTCCGCGTAGATCCCCTGCGGGACCAGCCCCTTGAGGTCGCTCTTGTAGACCGTCAGCTGGTAGGCGCTGTTGGGCACCTCGAGGACGGGCAGGTCCTTGGCCACGAAGTCCTCGTACTTGTAGAGCGCCTGGA
>JASHRA010000066.1 GCA_030038765.1 Candidatus Dormiibacterota bacterium
CTGGCCGTGGTCCTGGCGGCCGCGACGGCGGGGGCCGCTTCGGCCGCTCCCCCTAGCGTCGCCACGTTCGCACTGCCCCAGGGGGTCGTGCCGAACTACATCTTCCCCTTCGCCCCGGGGTCGGTCTCCAACAACGTGGACTACCTTCAGTTCTCCCCACTGCTCTGGCGGCCCCTCTACTTCTTCGGACAGGGCGCGGGCGTCGACATCAACTACGCGCAGAGCATGGCTGGCCCCCCGACCTTCTCCAACGGGGGGAAGACGGTCACGGTGACCCTCAACCGGCACTTCACGTGGTCCGACGGCCAGCCGGTGACGAACCGGGACGTCGAGCTCTGGATGAACATATTCTTCGCCGAGAAGGACAACTGGCTGGGGTACGCCGTCGGCAGCATCCCCGACGACGTGACGTCCATGAGCTTTCCCGCCAGCACCCCGTACCAGTTCAGCCTCACCTTCAACCAGGCCTACAGCCACCTCTGGGTCATCTATAACCAGTTGAGCCAGATCGTCCCCATCCCCCAGCAGACGTGGGACCGAACCTCGGCATCCGGCGCGGTCGGCGACTACGACACGACCACCGCGGGCGCGGTCGCCGTCTACAACTTCCTTAACTCCCAGTCCGAGGATGAGGGGAGCTGGGCCAGCAATCCCATCTGGAAGACGGTAGACGGGCCATGGACGCTGCAGGCGTTCAGTGCCGCGACCGGGGCCGCCACCTTTGTCCCTAATCGCAACTACACGGGTCCGGGCAAGCCCACCCTCGCCAAGTTCGAGGAGATCCCCTTCACGACGGACGCGGCCGAGTTCGACGCGCTGCGATCCGGCGAGCTGGACTACGGCTACCTTCCGATCCAGGACATCTCACAGAGGTCTTACTTCACAAGCCATGGCTACGAGATCGTGCCCTGGCTCGACTACGGCTTCAACGACTTTTTCCTGAATTTCACGAACCCGACCGTGGGCCCGATCTTCAAGCAGCTGTACATACGGCAGGCGATGCAGAAGCTGATCAACCAGCCACAGATCTCGACTGACATTTACCACGGGGAGGCGTACCCCACCTACGGACCCATCCCCACCCGGCCCAAGAACCCCTACACGGCCAAGATCGGGACGGAGAATCCCTATCCCTTCAGCGTCTCCGGGGCCAAGGCGCTGCTTCAGAGCCATGGCTGGAAGGTGCGTCCCGGCGGCGTGGACACGTGCGTCAAGCCAGGCTCGGGTGCGGGTGAGTGCGGCAGCGGCATCGCCGCCGGCACCCAGCTGAACTTCACGGAGCTCGTCGCCACCGGCTCACAGCCGTTCAGCGCCGAGGTGGAGGACATTCAGTCGGCATGGTCCGAGGCGGGCATCCACGTGACGCTGCGACAGGAGCCCGTGGGGACCATCTTCTCCTCCCTGGTGCCCTGCAGCGGGGGCAACGAGGGCTGCCAGTGGCAGATGGGCAACTTCGGAGAGATCGGATCGACGCCCACCTACTCCCCCGAGTACCTGCCCATCGGGACCCAGTGGTTCGCCACCGGCGGCGGCACGAATCCCCAGGGCTACAGCAGCCCAGAGATGGATCACCTGATCAACCAGGCGGGACTGACGTCCAATCCGGCGGCGATCCGGGCGATCGGGGTCTACGGGGCGGAGCAGCTGCCCGGGCTGTGGGAGCCCAACTACCCGTACCAGGTCTCGGTGATCTCCAAGGACCTGAAGGGAGCCGTGCCCCAGAATCCAAACCTGAACCTGCTTCCCCAGTACTGGCGCCTCAGCTCCTGACCCGCCGCGCCGCCCCCCGTGCTAGGGCTGGAGGCGCTCCACGAGCCAGCCTCCGCCCGGCTCGGGGAGGTAGAGGAACCGGTCGTGGAGGCGGTCCTCGCCCTGCTGCCAGAACTCGTAGCGTCGGGGTGACAGGGCCATTCCTCCCCAGCCCTCTGGCCTCGGCACCGCCGAGTCCCTGAACCTCTTCTCGAGCGCGCCCACGCGGCGGGTCAGGTCCGCGCGCGATGCGATCGGCCGACTCTGCTGCGAGGCGGCGGCGGCGAGCTGGCTGCCCCGAGGTCTCGACGCGAAGTAGGCGTCCGACTCGGACGATGGCAGGCGCGCCACGGCTCCCTCGATCCTGACCTGCCTGCCCAGCGCCGGCCAGTAGAAGGTGAGCGCCGCCAGCGGATTCGCGGCGAGCTCCCGCGCCTTGCGGCTGCCGTAGTTGCTGAAGAAGCGGAAGCCACGGTGGTCCCATCCCTTGACCAGCACCATCCGGAGGGAAGGCTGACCGCTCTCGGGGTCACTGGTCGCCAGTGCGGCCGCTTCAGCCAGCTCGCCCGCTGCGGCCGCGGCGGAGAACCAGCGCTGGAACTGCACGATCGGATCTGGATCCAGCTGGCGACGCTGCAGCGGCCGATGCTGGTACGCCACGCGCCGCGGGCCCCTCAGGGGGTCGTGCTGGCCGGTGCCTCGCGGGCGCCGAGGTAGCCCTGCGCGGCCAGCAGCTCGGCGTTCAGCAGGGCGGCCCCGGCGGCGCCACGGACCGCGTTGTGCACCACCAGCGTGAACTTGTAGTCGAGAACGGGGCACGGTCTCACCCTGCCCACCGTGACCGCCATGCCGCGGGACGCGGCGCGGTCCAGCCGGGGCTGGGGGCGGTCGCGCTCGACGGACAGCAGCACCGGATGTTCGGGGGCGGAGGGCAGCTTCAGGCGCTGCGGCTCGGATGTGAACTCGCTGAGCGCCGCCGACACCTCCTCCTCCCCGGCCTGGGCGCGAAGCCGCACGGAGACCGCTTCGGTGTGCCCGTCCAGCACCGGCACGCGGTTGCATTGGGCGCTGAGGCGGAAGTGAGCCGGGCTGAAGCCCTCGCCGTTGAGGTCTCCCAGGATCTTGAGCGGCTCGCTCTCGAGCTTCTCCTCCTCCGCCGAGACGTAGGGGATGACGTTGTCCTGGATCGCTCCGGCGGGAACGCCGTCGAGGCCGGCGCCGGACAGCGCCTGGAGCGTGACCACCGAGACCTCGGAGATCCCGAACGCGTCCTGCAGCGGCTTCAGCGCCATCACCAGCCCCACCGAGGAGCAGTTGGGGTTGGTGACGATGAACCCGGTGCGGTAGCCGCGACGTGCCTGCTGCTGAGGGAGGATCCTGGCGTGCTGCCAGTTGACCTCCGGGATCATCAGCGGCACGTCCGGGTCCATGCGGTGGTTGCGGGCGTTGCTCAGCACGGGGTAGCCGAGCTGGGCGAAGCGCTCCTCGGCCTCGCCTGCGACCGAGGAGTCGAGCGCCGAGATGAGAAAGTCGCAATCGGGATTCGAGTCCAGCGCGGCGACCACCATCCCCGCCACCCAGCGGGGCATGGGCGCGTCGAGGCGCCAGGTGGCCGCCTCCCCATAGGGTCTTCCGGCCGAGCGCCCGGACGCCACCAGGGCGCTGACCGTGAACCAGGGGTGACCGTCCAGCAGCTGCATCAGCCACTGGCCCACGGTTCCCGTCGCGCCAAGCACCCCCACCCGAAGTCTCTCCACGCCAGGGCTGAGTTTCGCAGGTGCGGGTGCGGGCCCGTGGTCGCCGGCCTGACGGGGCCGTGTCGCAGTTCGGTAAAGTGTGGCCGTGACCCGATTCCTGTCCGCGTCCGGTGGGGTCGGCCGAGGGCTGACCCGATGGCCCTCCGAGGGCTGCCTCGACGCTGCCGGCCGGGAGCGTGCGGGATTCCTGGCTGGGTCGCGCCCCGGGGCGCGAATGCCCGAGTGCGCCCCGGGGGACTCGCGAACTAAGCACTAGCGCCGCTGGCGTTGGCTCCCCCGGTCCGGATGCCGGGGTCGGGTGGTGGGCTCCGGCTCGCTCCCACGAACTCAACAGCCAACACCTGAGGTGCAGCCGTCATGGATCTCTTCCAATTGAAGTGCGAGGAATGCGGTCGCGGGTACGGGAACGCCCCCCTGGTCGTCTGTGAGGACTGCTTCGCTCCGCTCAGGATCGAATACGACCTTGAGCGGGTCCGGGAGCGGGTCAGCCGGGGCCAGATCGAGAGTCGGCCCAGTGACATCTGGCGCTACCGTGAGCTGCTGCCCCTGCCGGCGGGGCACGAGCGGGGACTCCCGGTCGGCTTCACCCCGCTGCTGCGGGCGCCGCGGCTGGGCAGCCGGATCGGCAGCGGCGACCTCTGGCTGAAGGACGACGCGGCCTGCTTCCCCACCCTCTCCTTCAAGGACAGGGTGGTGGCCGTGGCCCTGGCCCAGGCCCAGGCATTCGGCTTCCAGGTGGTGGGCTGCGCCTCCACCGGGAACCTGGGCAACGCCCTCGCGGCCCAGGCCGCTCGCCTCGGGCTCGAGGCGTGGATCTTCCTGCCCGTCGACCTGGAGCCGGCCAAGGTGGTGGCCTCCGCCGTCTACGGCGCCCACCTGGTGCAGGTGGACGGCACCTACGACCAGGTCAACCGGCTCTGCGCCGAGATCTGTGAGAGCCGACCCTGGGGCTTCGTCAACGTCAACCTGCGGGCCTACTACGCGGAGGGGTCGAAGAGCGTCGGCTTCGAGATCGCCGAGCAGCTGGGCTGGCGCCTGCCCGACAACGTGGTCGTGCCCATGGCCGGAGGGGCGCAGATCACCAGGATCGCGCGCAGCTTCGCCGAGCTGGTCGAGACCGGCCTCGTCGAACCCCACCCGGTGCGCGTCTTCGGGGCCCAGGCGGAGGGATGCTCACCCATCGCCGGCGCCGTTTCCCAGTCCGAGCCCGAGATCCGGCCCCAGGACCCGAGGACCATCTGCCGGTCGCTGTCGATCGGCAACCCGGCCGACGGCTACGACGCCCTGCGGGCCATCCACGCCAGCGGCGGCTGGGCCGGGACGGCCACCGACTCCGAGATCGTGGACGGCATGCGGACCCTGGCCGAGGAGGAGGGCGTCTTCGGTGAGACCGCGGCCGGCGTCACCGTCACCGTCGCCGCCCGGCTGCTCGCCGAGGGGCGCATCGGGGCTGGCGAGACGACGGTGCTCTGCCTCACCGGCAACGGGCTCAAGACGGTAGACCCACTGGCCCGGGCCTTCCCCCCGCAGCCGGTCCTGGCCCCGCAGCTGGACGCGTTCGAGGCCAGGCTGGGAGTTCCGGCCGGCGTGGCATGAGGTCGCGCGGCCGTCACTCGGGCGGTGAGCGGGGAGAGGAAGCTGGCATGCTGCCCAGGTCATGCGCCCGGTAAGTGTCCCCGCCACCACCGCCAACCTGGGGGGCGCCTTCGACTGCGCCGCCCTCGCGCTCGGGCTCCACCTCGTGGTCGAGCCCGAGCTCAGGGCGGGCGGGGGATTCGAGCTGGTCCAGGAGGGGCCCGAGCTCACCGACCTGCCCGCGGACGGCTCCAACCTGGTCCAGCGCAGCATCGCCCGGATGGCGGCCTGGGCCGGGACGGCGGTTCCGGGCCTGCGGCTCACCATGCGCAACGAGATCCCGGTCGGGGCCGGCCTGGGCTCGAGCGCGGCCGCCATCGTCGCCGGGCTGCTGATCGGTGCCCAGCTGGCTCCCCTCTGTCCGGATGACTCCACCCTGCTGGGCCTGGCCCTGGAGCTGGAGGGGCACCCTGACAACGTCGCCGCCGCCTATCTGGGCGGACTGGTCGTGACCGCGCCCACCTCGCCCGGGGGGGAGGTGCTGAGCCGCAAGGCAACGGTTCCAGACGATCTCGCCTTCATCGCCGCCGTGCCGCGGCTCTCCATGCCGACGGCCCAGGCGAGGGCGCTGCTGGCGCCCAGCTTCAGCCGCGAGGACGCCGTCTACAACCTGCAGCGGACCGCGCTCCTGGTGGCGTCGGCGTTCTCCGGGGAGTTCGACTTCGTGCCCCAGCTCTTCGCCGACCGCTGGCACCAGGACCGCCGCTCGGCCGCCTTGCCGGGCCTGCGTCGCTGCCTCCAGCTCCGCCACCCGGACCTCCTCGGCATCTTCCTCAGCGGCGCCGGTCCCTCCGTGCTGGCGGTGGCGCGCCGCTCCACGGCGGAGATCTCGGAGCTCATGCTGGACTGCTTCCGCGCCGTCGGCGTGGAGGCGCGGGCGCTGGTGCTGAGGGCGGACAACCGGGGCGCCAAGGGGCGCTTCCAGGGGGGCCAGAGCTGAGCCCTGACCAGCGGCCCCGGGTGATGAAGTTCGGCGGGACCTCGGTGGGAGACGCCGATCGCCTGGCCGCCACCGCCAGGATCATCTGCGACTATGCCCGCGAGGGCTGCCCCCTGGTGGTGGTGGTCTCGGCCATGCAGGGCGTGACCGAGGCCCTGCTGCGGGCCGCCAGCGCGGCCGGCGAGCGCGACACGCAGACCTGGAGCGACATCGGGGCGCAGCTCCGGCGCCAGCACCGCGAGGCCTGCTCCGAGCTCCTGGCGGGCCCCGACCGGGCCGCGGTCGAGGCCCAGATCGAGGCCCGGCTGCGCACCTTCGACGAGTTCTGCTCCGGCTTCTCCCTGGTGCGGGAGGTGACCGCGCGCTCGCTCGACACGCTGAGCTCGATCGGCGAGACCCTCTCGGCGCCGCTGCTGGCGGCGCTGCTGCGGCGGGAGGGCAGGAGCGCCACCGCCTGCGACGCGGCCGAGCTGATCATCACCGACGACCACTTCGGGGACGCCGCGGTCATGTTCGAGCCCAGCCGGCAGCGCATCCGGCACCGCCTGCTGCCGCTGCTCGAGGACGGGCAGGTCCCGGTCGTGACCGGGTTCCGTGGCGCCACCGTCGACGGCACCTGCACCACGCTGGGCCGGGGCGGCTCCGACTACAGCGCCACCATCCTGGGCGCGGCCCTGCCCGCCGACGAGATCTGGATCTGGACCGACGTCGACGGGATGATGACCGCCGACCCGCGCATGGTGCCGGCGGCGCGGGTCATCCCCGAGCTGTCCTACCGCGAGGCCTCGGAGCTCTCCTTCTTCGGCGCCAAGGTGCTCCATCCCAAGTGCCTGGACCTGCCCCTCCGGGCCGGGATCCCGGTCCGGATCCGCAACAGCTTCGGCCCGGAGCGGCTGGGGACGCTGATCGACGGCAGGCGGCGGAACCAGCCCGGCGTGCGGGCGATCGCGTCGACCTCGAGCGCGGAGCTGTTCACCATCTTCGGCGACAAGCTGATGCCCTTCAGCCGGCTGGCGGCGCTCGTCTTCTCCTGGCTCGACGCCGACCACGTCACCACCCTGGTCGTCACCCAATCCTCGGCCGAGAACGTGCTCTCCTTCGCCGTCAACCGACGCGACGGGGCCCGGGTGCGACGCCGCCTGGAGCGCGAGCGCTCGCCCTCCGAGACCGCCTGGGGCCTGGCCGGGATCGAGGAGCTGCCCGACGTCGGGGTCGTGGTGGCGGTGGGGGAGGGGATGCGGGGAACGGCCGGGATCGCGGCCCGCATCTTCGGCTCCATCGCCCGGCTCGGGATCAACATCATCGCCATCGCCCAGGGGTCGTCCGAGCTCAGCGTGTCGCTGGTGGTGCGCTCCGCCGACCTGCCGGAGGCGGTCCGGGCCATGCACGAGGAGTTCGGGCTCTAGGGCCCGGGGCATGGACCGCGCCTTCCTGCGCTGCTCCGATCCCGCCTGCGGGGCCGAGGCCGGGCCCCTGTCCCACGGCTACAGCTGTCCCGTCTGTGGCGGCTTGCTGGAGGTGGCCTACCGGAGCTGGCCGGAGCGCCCCGGGGAGTGGCCCTCGATCTGGCGGGAGCGCCGGGGCGGCCTCCGGCCCGAGGACCGGAGCGGGGTCTGGCGCTTCCGGGAGCTGCTCCCCTTCCTCGACGAGGGGCGCTCGCCGGTGACGCTGGGCGAGGGGGGGAACCCGCTCGTGGAGGCGCCCCAGGCGGCCGCCCACGCCGGGCTCCAGCGGCTCTGGCTGAAGCACCAGGGGAACAACCCGACCGGCTCCTTCAAGGACCTCGGCATGACCACCTGCGTCAGCCAGGCCCTGGCCCAGGGGGCCGGGGTGGTGGCCTGCGCCTCGACCGGCAACACGTCCTCGTCGATGGCCGCCTACGCGGCCCGGGCCGGCCTGCGGGCGGTGCTGGTGGTGCCCGCCGGGGGCGTCTCCGGGGCCAAGCTGGCCCAGGCGATCGACTTCGGCGCCCACCGGGTGGAGGTGGAGGGAGGCTTCGACGAGGCCCTCTCGCTGCTCCGGGCCGTGGCCCAGGAGCTGGGCTGGTACGTGGTCAACTCGATCAACCCCTACCGCCTGGAGGGCCAGAAGACGGCCGCCGTGGAGCTCCTGGAGCAGCTCCAGTGGCGTCCCCCCGACTATCTCGTGGTGCCGGGCGGCA
The DNA here is from genome assembly GCA_030038765.1 of Candidatus Dormiibacterota bacterium. Taxonomy (GTDB): domain Bacteria; phylum Chloroflexota; class Dormibacteria; order Aeolococcales; family Bog-877; genus Bog-877. The sequence continues at coordinate 8,243 of JASHRA010000066.1, forward strand.
ACCTGGGCAACGTCTCCGCCCTGGCCAAGGGGCTGGGGGAGCTGGAGGGGCTTGGGCTGCTCCCGCGCGTGCCCCGGCTGGTCGTGGTCCAGGCCCAGGGCGCCAATCCCTTCTTCCGGCTCTGGAGTGAGGGCGGCGCCCAACTGACGCCGCTGCGCGAGCCCCGGACCCGGGCCACCGCCATCCGCATCGGGAACCCCGCCAACTGGCCCAAGGCGCAGCGCGCGCTGGAGTGGAGCCGGGGCCTGTGCGCGTCGGTCAGCGACGACGAGATCGCCGCCGCCAAGCGGGCCATCGCCGAGGACGGCATCGGTGCCGAACCGGCCTCCGCCACCACCGTGGCCGGGCTCCGCCAGCTCCTTCTGGCCGGCGCCGTGGAGGCGGACGCCGAGGTGGTGGCGCTCCTCACCGGGCACCAGCTGAAGGACGTCGACTACGTCCTGGAGCAGAACCGGGGACAGGGGACGGAGATGCGCATCTCACCCCAGCAGCTGGGCCAGGCACCTGGCCTGCTGGCCCACTGGCTGGACGAACTGCCACCGCCGGCGGGCTCGTCCCCCGGGTCGGCCTAGGTCTGCTCCCCAGCGAGGCTGTCGAGGCGGGCCACGCGAGCGCGGCCGCGGCGAGCGGCGTTGGCTCGGTGCTGGTCGCAGCTGTGTAGCCAGTCCTGGAGCTGGTCCCGTCGGCCGCGGTTGCTGAAGGACGCGCGTCGGTGGCCCGAATCCTCGGGCAGCGCGTGGTGGGAGCGCTCCGCTTTGCCCTTCACCTGGGCGCGGTGAGGGGCCGTCAGCAGGTGGCCTGCTGCGGGATCCGCCGGCGATGCCCGACTGCCTGCTCGCGGAGCCGGGCGTCTCCAAGTGGCGTCCTCTGGCGCGACCGACTATGAAAGCTTCACCCGACGTGACCGAGAGGCGGGTGGCTCAGATCGCCGTCGGGCTCTCGTGTGGCCTCGTAGGACTGCTCCTCGTCGATTGGGCAGTGATGGGAGCATCTCAAGGGGCCGCGCCCTGGACGATCGTCCTACCCGAAGCGGTGGTCGCCTTAGTGCTCCTGACTTGTTCGTGGAGTCTCTTCTACAAGAGAGGTGCGCTCCCGTTCCCTCCCGGGCGGCGATAGGAGAGTGCTGTGACAGGCCCTCGGCGCTACTCCAGCGCCGGTGAGCCCTCGACGGCCCCGGCCGGTTTGGCGCGGGTGGTTGATCCACAGCACAGATCGAGCGAAATCCTCCTGGGTGGGCCAGGTCCCTCGGAGTGCCGTGCGCATAGCTGGCTGAGCGGGGGACCGGCTCCGTCGGTGGCGACCAGACCTAGGTGAGACCCGCCAGCTCAGAGCAGCGGGGAAGCCAGGCGGCGCGCCGCAGCTCGTGGGACGAGATATCCGCGGCGTGGTCCAGGGCCAGTTCCAGTGGGTCGCGGCCCAGGGTCAGGCACTCCTTCCAGAAGGGGTCGATGGCGAAGCCGCAGATCTCGCCGTCGCGGTCGGACACGGTCTGGGCCTCGAGGTCGATGAGCAGGCGGTAGCCGCGGCGCTCCACGCTCCGGGCAGCGATCGCGTCCGCCTGCACCTCCGACAACTGGACCGGGAGCAGGCCGTTCTGGAGCGAGTTGGCGCGGAAGATGTCGCCGAAGGAGGCGGCCACGACGGCCCGGAAGCCCATCCCGCGCAGGGCCCAGACGGCGTGCTCGCGCGAGGAGCCGCAGCCGAAGTTGGCGCCGCTGACGAGGATGCTGGCACCGCGGTAGGCGGGATCGTTGAGCTCGAACTCGGGACGCGGCCGCCCGTCCGGCAGGTAGCGCCAGTCGAAGAAGCAGGCGTCGCCGTAGCCCTCGCGCCCGGTCCGCTTGAGGAACTGCTTGGGGATGATCTGGTCGGTGTCGACGTCGCGACGGGGGAGCGCGGCGCAGAGACCCTCGAAGCGGCGCACGCCCTCCATCACCGGGCTCCCGGGAGCTCTGCCAGGGTGAGCTGGCGGACGTCCACGAAGTGGCCGTGGAGCGCGGCCGCGGCGGCCATCGGGGGCGAGACCAGGTGGGTGCGTCCCCCCGCTCCCTGACGACCCTCGAAGTTGCGGTTGGAGGTGGAGGCGCAGCGCTCGCCGCTGGCCAGCACGTCGGGGTTCATGCCGAGGCACATGGAGCATCCCGACTCGCGCCACTCGAAGCCGGCCCGACGGAAGATCTCGTCGAGCCCCTCGCTCTCGGCGGCGCGCTTCACCGTCTGCGAGCCCGGCACCACCATGGCCCGGACCCGGGGGTGGACCCGCTCGCCGGCGACCACGGCGGCGGCGGCACGGAGGTCCTCCAGGCGGCCGTTGGTGCAGGAGCCGATGAAGACGCGGTCCACGGCGATGTCCTCGATGGCCGTGCCCTCCTCCAGCCCCATGTAGCTGAGGGCGCGGGCGGCCGCCTCGCGCTCGGCCTCGCCGGGCAGCTCGGAGAGGCGGGGGATGCGGCCCGTGACCTCGGCCACCATGGCCGGATTGGTGCCCCAGGTGACGTGGGGGGCGAGCCGCTCCGCCGCGATGCGGAGGGAGCGGTCGAAGCTGGCCCCCTCGTCGCTGGCCAGGGCCAGCCAGGTCTCGGCGGCGGCCTCGAAGTCCCGGCCCCTGGGGCAGGCAGGCCGGCCCTCCAGGTAGCTCAGGGTGGTCTGGTCGGGGGAGATCAGTCCCGCCCTGGCGCCGGCCTCGATGGTCATGTTGCAGACGGTGAGGCGTCCCTCCATGGAGAGCCCGCGGATGGTGCTGCCGGTGTACTCGACGACGCTCCCCAGGGCTCCGGCCACGCCCACCTCACCGATGATGGCGAGGGCCACGTCCTTGGCCGTCACGCCGAGCGGCAGCCCGCCCTCCACCCGGATCTCGAGGGTCGGGGCGGGTGCCTGCCAGAGGCACTGCGTGGCCAGCACCTGCTCCACCTCGCTGGTGCCGATGCCGAAGGCGAGGGCCCCGAAGGCGCCGTGGGTCGAGGTGTGGGAGTCGCCGCAGACGATGGTCATCCCGGGCTGCGTCAGACCCAGCTCAGGCCCCACCACGTGGACGATCCCCTGACGCCGGTGGCGGAGGTCGAAGAGCGTGATCCCCTGCTCCTCGCAGTTGCCCTCCAGCTGGCGCAGCTGCTCCGCCGCCACCGGGTCCTGGAGCGGCTGCCCCCGCTCCCCGGTGGGCACCGTGTGGTCCATCACGGCCAGCGTGAGGTCGGGGCGCCGGACCGTGCGGCCCGCCTGCCGGAGGCGCTCGAAGGCCTGCGGCGAGGTCACCTCGTGGACCAGGTGGAGGTCGACGAAGAGCAGCGCCCGCGACTCCGGGTCCCCGGCCACGCGGTGCGCGTCCCAGATCTTCCGATAGGCGGTCCTGGCGCCGCCCGGCCCCGGCCCGCTCATGCGCTGCTGGAGAGGCGGGCGGGGCCGCCGACCCGGCGCGCCGCCCACTCGTAGCTGTCGATCAGGGCCAGCGCCGAGGCCTGGAGGATGTTGGCCGAGCAGCCGACCGTGGTCCAGACGCGCTCGCCGTCGCTGGAGTCGATGCCGACGCGGACCCTGGCCCCGGTGCCGCGGTCGCCGTCGATGACCCGCACCCGGTAGTCCTGGAGCCGGACCGCGGCCAGGCCGGGGAAGTGCGGGGTGAGGGCACGCCGCAGGGCGGTGTCGAGCGCCTCGACCGGCCCCGCACCCTCGGCCGCGGTGTGGACCACGACGCCGGCCACGGCCACCTTGACCGAGGCCTGGACGTCGCGGGATGGCTCCTCGGCGCGCGGGGCCGAGGTCTCGTGGGCCACCACCAGGGACTCCTGGAGGGAGAAGGGGACGACGTCGCCGGCAGTGCCGCGCAGCACCAGCAATTCGAACGAGGCGTCGGCATCCTCGAAGGCCCAGCCCTGCATCTCCAGCGCCTTGAGCCGATCCACGATCGCGCCCCAGGCGCGCCGGTCCAGCTCCAGGCCGAGCTGCTCCAGCTTGGCCCCGACGTTGCTCCGGCCGCTCTGGTCCGAGACCACGGTCCGGGTCTCGTTGCCCACCAGTGAGGGGTCGACGTGCTGGTAGGCGCGGGGGTCGCGCGCGGTGCCCTGGGCGTGCAGACCCCCCTTGTGCAGGAAGGCGGCCTGGCCGACGAAGGGTCGCTGCGGGTCGGGGGCCCGGTTGACCAGGGAGTCGAACAGGCGCGAGGTGGCCACCAGCCGCTCCAGCAGTTCCGGTTCCAGCACCTCCAGGCCGCACTTGAGCTGCAGGTTGGCGGCCAGGACCAGGAGGTCGGCGTTGCCGCAGCGCTCGCCGCAGCCGTTGACCGTCCCCTGCACCATCCGCGCCCCCGCCTCCACCGCCGCCAGCGAGCAGGCCACGGCCAGCCCGGAGTCGTTGTGACAGTGGATGCCGACCCCGCCGCCGAGGCGCTCGCGGGCGGCGCCGGTGGCGGTCGCCACGGAGCCCGGCAGGCTGCCCCCGTTGGTGTCGCAGAGCGTGACCCAGAGCGCGCCCGCGTCCCGCGCCCTGGTCAGGACCTCGAGCGCGTAGCCGGGGTCCTTGGCGTAGCCGTCGAAGTAGTGCTCGGCGTCGAAGACCACCTCCCGGCCCCGCTCCCGGGCGTGGGCCACGCTCTCTCCCACCATGCGCAGGTTCTCCTCGGCGCTGGTGCCCAGCACCACCTCCGCCTGCCAGGGCGAGGCCTTGCCGACCAGGGTCACGACCGGGGTGGCCGCGGCCAGGGTGGCCGCCAGGGCCGGGTCCTCGGCGCAGCTGAGGCCGGCCCGGCGGGTGGCCCCGAAGGCGGACAGCCGGGCCCGCGCCAGGGGCGCCCGCCGGAGCGCGGCGAAGACCGCCGTGTCCCTGGGGTTGGCCCCCGGCCAGCCCGCCTCGACGTAGTCCACGCCGAGCTGGTCCAGGGTCCGTGCCAGGCGCACCTTCTGCTCCCCGCTGAGCTGGAGCTGGAAGCCCTGCATGCCGTCGCGCAGGGTGGTGTCGTAGAGCGCGACCCGCTCCGCCTCCGGTCCCGGGCGGATCACGCGGCCACCCCCGAGGGCAGGCGCGAGATCACCGCCTCGGTCACCTGGTCGGTGCTGGCCGTCCCCCCTAGGTCGGGCGTCACGGGCCCCTCCCGGACCACCTCGCCCAGGGCCCGCTGCAGGGTCTCGGCCAGCTCGCGCCGGCCCAGGGTGTGCTCCAGCAGCAGGCCCACGCTGGCAATGGCCCCGAGCGGGTTGGCCAGCCCCCTCCCGGCGAGGTCGGGAGCGGAGCCGTGCACCGGCTCGTAGAGCCAGGGGCCGGCGCCCCCTCCGCTGGCCGAGGGCAGGACGCCGAGGCTGCCCGTGAGGGCCGCCGCCTCGTCGGTGAGGATGTCCCCGAAGAGGTTCTCCGTCAGCACCACGTCGAAGTCGCGGGGCTGGAGCAGCAGGCGCAGCGCGAAGCTGTCCACGAGGCAGTGCTCCAGCCCCACGTCGGGGTACTCCCGGGCCGTCTCCGAGACCACCTGGCGCCAGAGGCGCGAGGTGGCGAGGACATTGGCCTTGTCCACCGACGTGACCCGGTGGCGGCGCTGGCGGGCGCTGCGGAAGGCGAGCTCCGCCACACGCTCGATCTCCAGCTCGCCGTAGTCGCTGGTGTCGACCGCCCGCCGCTGCGGGGGCTTGCCCGAGATCCCCTGGGGACGGCCGAAGTAGACGCCCCCGGTGAGCTCGCGGATGAAGAGGACGTCGACCCCCTCCAGCAGCTCCGCCCGCAGCGGGCTGCGGGCGGCGAGGCCGGGCCAGACCCGGACCGGGCGCAGGTTGGCAAAGACGCCGAGACCGGAGCGGAGCCCCAGCAGTCCCGCCTCGGGGCGCACCGGGGCGCTCTCCCAGACGGGCCCGCCGACGGCCCCGAGGAGGACCGCGTCGGCCCCCCGGGCGGCCTCCAGGGTGGCCGTGGGCAGCGGCTCTCCGCTCCGCTCCAGCGCCGCCCCTCCGATCAGGTGCTCGCTGCAGCTGAGCTCGACGCCGCTGCCGACGAGGCAGTGCCCGAGCACCCGCAGCGCCGCCCCGGTGACCTCGGGTCCGATGCCGTCGCCGGGCAGGACGGCCAGGCGCAGCTGGCTCAAGGGGCCTGGCCCGCCTGGCGGAGGCCCGCGGCGGTGATCTCGCCCACGATCTCGGTGAGGGCGGCGTCCCCGACCTCCTTGGTCCCGTCGGCCACCTCCAGGAAGCGGCGCCAGACGGCCTGGAAGGACTCCGGGGGGAGCTCGACCCCGATGCGGTCGAGGCGGTGCCGGAGGGCGTGGCGGCCGGAGCGGGCGGTGAGCACGATCTGGCCCGAGTCGGCGCCCACGTCCTCGGCGGCGATGATCTCGTAGGTGCGGCGGTCCTGGAGCACGCCGTGCTGGTGCACGCCGGACGCGTGGGCGAAGGCGTTGGCGCCCACCACCGGCTTGTTGGCGGGGACCCGCAGGCCGGTCAGCTCCGCCACCAGCCGGCTGGTCGGGACCAGCTGGCTGGCCTCGATGTTGTCCTCCAGGTGGAGCACCGGCCGGCGCACCCGGAGCGCCATCACCACCTCCTCGATGGCGGCGTTGCCGGCCCGCTCGCCGATGCCGTTGATGCAGCCCTCGACGCGGCGGGCGCCGGCGGCGATGCCGGCCAGCGAGTTGGCCGTGGCCAGCCCCAGGTCGTCGTGGCAGTGGACGCTGGTCAGGACCCGCTCCATGCCGCGCACCTCGCGGCGCACCGTCGCCACCATCTCCTGGAACTCCGCCGGCAGGCAGTAGCCGGTGGTGTCGGGCAGGTTGATGACGTTGGCCCCGCTCTCCACCGCCGCCTCCACCACGGCGCAGAGGTAGTCGATGTCGGCCCGCCCCGCGTCCTCGGGGGAGAACTCGACGTCGGCGCAGAGCTGGCGGGCGAAGGCGATCCCCTGGCGCACCTGGGAGAGGACCGTGGCCCGGTCCGAGTGCAGCTTCTGGGTGATGTGGATGTCGGAGACGCTCATGAAGACGTGGATCAGGTGGCGGGGAGCGTCCTCGACGGCGCGGTGGACGGCCTCGATGTCCTCGCGCTTGGCGCGGGCCAGCCCGGTGACGGCCGGCCCCTCCAGCTCGCGAGCTATCTGCCGCACGGCCTCGAAGTCGCCCGGCGAGGAGGCCGGGAAGCCGGCCT
>JASHRA010000067.1 GCA_030038765.1 Candidatus Dormiibacterota bacterium
GGAGGCGGTCTCCGCCGTGGCCTGGCCCGGGATCGGGGAGGGGCGGCGGCGACGGTGGCGGTGCCTCCGGGGGCCGCCCGCCTCGCCCTCGACGGCGCCATCACCCGGAGCAGGGCGGCGAGCGGGTCGTCCCCGGCCGCCCCCGCGGGTGCCCACCAGCTCGGTGGCCATGAGGTAGCCGCCGTCGGCCCGGGCCGCCTCGACCAGGCGGCCGTACATGGTCTCCTCGCCGGCCCTCAGGGTGGCCGCGTCACCGACGCAGACGACCAGTCGCTTGGCCCTGGAGATGGCCACGTTGAGCCGGTTGGGGACGCGCAGGAATCCGATCCGGCCCCGCTCGTTGCTGCGGACCAGGGAGATGACCACCATGTCCTCCTCGCGGCCCTCGAAGGAGTCGACGGTGTCGATCCGCACCTGGCGGCGGAAGCGCCGACGGCTGAGAGCCTGCCGCAGCCGGTCGACCTGGTCCGCGTACATGGCGATCACGGCTAGGGAGAGGCCGGGCTCGACCCGCTCGTCGAGGATCCTCACCACCTGGGCGCAGACGCGCACCTCGGCGTCGTTGCGCAGCGCGCCCCCGGCGCCGCGCCGCTCCCGGCCGCCGCGCAGCCCGGCCGTGTCGACCATGTGGAGGGCCACGGGGAAGGGACGGCGGGTGACGTAGGGGTAGGCCAGGACCTCGGGGGCGTTCTCCAGCTGGCTGTCGTAGGAGGCGGCGCTGATGTAGGCCGCGATCTCAGGGTGCATGCGGTGCTGCTCGACCAGCAGGGAGCGGGCCAGGGCCGGGACGCCCTTCTCCCAGCAGCGCTCGAAGAGGCTGGTGTCGACGATCTCCTCCAGCTCGGGATGGTCCTCCACGATCTGGTAGATGGCGTCGTCCTCCACCGGGGGCAGCTGCTTGTGGTCGCCCACCATGACCACCGCCGCCCCCAGTCGCAGGCAGGGCAGGGCCTCGTCGATGCGCGCCTTGTTGGCCTCGTCGAGGATGACCATGTCGAAGGTGTCCTCGGCCGTGATGCTGGAGGTGGCGGCGGTGGCGCAGGTGGCGAAGAGGACGTTGGCGCTGAGCAGCCGCTCGTCGTCCTCGTCCTCGACGCGGAAGGAGTCGACGGCGGGGTGGACGCGCTCCGCCTTGGCCACCCGGACCGCCCGCAGCCCGGGGGTGCCGGCGAGGCGCTCCAGGGCGTTGTCCACCGCCAGGTTGCTGTGGGAGCAGACCAGGATGCGCTGCCCCGGTCGCTCCGCCAGGCGGTGCTTCACGGCCTCCACGATGACGGTCGTCTTGCCGGTTCCCGGCGGGCCCTGGATCAGGGCTGCCTGGCCCGGCTCGAGGGCGGCCATGATGCCGATGGCGCGGTCCTGGGCCGGGTTGCTGTGCATCCCCAGGGTCAGCCAGTCGTCGCGGGGCCTGACCTCGGGCGCGTAGACGGCGCTGGGCTCGGTCAGGAGCTGGGCCAGGAGCACGCTCTGGGCGTCGCCGGAGGCGATCGAGGCCAGGGTGCTCCGCTTCGAGGCGTAGAGCTGCTTGTTGAAGGAGGGGGTGATCCAGCCGTTGCTCCCGGCCGCCTCGTAGGCCTTGCAGGCCACCTCCACCAGGTGTCGGCGGTGGTCGACGCGGGTCACCCGGCCGAGATAGTGGGGCTCGTCCTCGGGCTCGACCATGACGGCCGCGTCCACGCCGAGGGTGATGGTGTGGTCCTTGGGGATGGCGAACTCCACCCGGGCCACCTCCGGGTGACGGCGGTCCTCGTCGGTGAGCTCCTTCCCGCAGGAGGGGCAGCGCTGGTCGCGGTCCGCTCTCCAGAGGCCGCGGCAGCTGCGGCAGCGCCAGATCTCGACCACTCCCTCGAAGGGGGTGCGCTGGGTGGCCGCCCGGCCCCGCTCCGCGCTCTCCAGCCCGTCCACCAGGGCCAGGGTCTGGAGCAGGATCGGGTCCGGCTGCTTGGAGCCGCGCGCGAGGCGGACCAGGTCGACGAGGTGGAAGGTGTCGCTGTTGACGCCGTCGCGGGCGCTGACCAGCGGCTCCCGGCAGCGCACCCTGAGCGCCTTGTTGCCCAGGTCCTCCCGCTCCGCCGGGGCGGGCCGGACGCTCTCCACCTGGAGCGCGGTCCGCTCCCGGGCCGCCCGCGGGGGGCTGACCGTGCGGCAGGCGACGTCGAGCCCGGGCAGGAGCAGGGTCACCGCCGTCGGGTCGGCGGGGCCGGCCACCACCGCGAAGTCGTCCAGGGCACCGATCTGGGCGGCGAAGTGCTCGCGCGCGCCCCCGTCCCCGTGCCCGTTGAGGGCCTCCAGGAACGACATGGCGTCGCTCGTCTCGGGCACTACCAGGTGCAAGTGCTCGAGCGTCAGGTTCGGGGGCGTCAAAGCGCCACTTCCTCCCGGGAGAGAACCGTGAGTCGGGAACTAGCCTTGGACAGGCTTAGCGGTACCGGTCTCCTTGGCTCAGGCCTAAGCCTCAAGCGCGAGGCCTACGGCCGGCGGGCCTGGCCGCTAGGGCGGCGGGCCGCCGTGCAAGGCGAAAGATAGCGCGAAACGGCGCCGTCCGTGCGGGCCGGCCCGCTCCCGGGTGGTCGCCGCCCCTTCGGGGGCGGCGCTCCGGACTGCTAAAATTGCTCTAGGTCCCGCTTGGCACCCGTCCCGGAACCGCGCAGCCGACACCAGGCTCGCCTCGCCAGTGCCTCAGGCGCTGCGTGATTCTCCAGTAAGGAACACCTTGGCCCAACCCGATCCCGATCTCTGGCTGCCGATCGAGCCGGAGGATGACAAGCCGGCGGCCAAGGCATCCCGCAAGCTGACGGGGACGCGCAAGTCGCGGGGGCTGGGCTACTCCGCCGACCAGATCCAGGTCCTGGAGGGGCTGGAGCCGGTCCGGCGCCGCCCCGGCATGTACATCGGCTCGACCGACACCCACGGTCTCCACCACCTGGTCAACGAGATCGTGGACAACTCCGTCGACGAGGTCCTGGCGGGGGGCTGCACCGAGGTCGAGGTGGCCCTCTCGCCGGACGGGTCCTGCCGCGTCAGCGACAACGGACGTGGCATCCCGGTCGGCATCCACCAGGCCACGGGGCTGCCCGCGCTGGAGGTGGTGATGACCCGGCTGCACGCGGGCGGGAAGTTCGGCGGGGGCGGCTACAAGGTCACCGGCGGGCTCCACGGGGTGGGCCTCTCGGTGGTCAACGCGCTCTCCGAGCGGGTCGAGGTGGTGATCTACCTGGACCGCCACATCTACCGCCAGGAGTACTCCCGCGGAGCCCCGGTCAGCGAGTTGCGCGGCGAGCCGGACCCCAAGGCCGGGCGCCGCGGGACCACGATCCGCTTCTGGCCCGACCCGCAGGTCTTCACCGAGAGCCGTGAGTTCAGCCGCGAGATCATCGGGACCAGGCTGCGCGAGCTCGCCTACCTCAACAAGAAGGTGCTCTTCCGCCTCCTCGACGAGCGGGTGGAGCCGAACCACGAGATCAACTTCTACTTCGAGGGCGGGATCGAGGCCTTCGTCACCCACCTCAACCGGGGCAAGGGCGCCGTCCAGGCCCGGCCCATGTACGCCGACCGCGAGATCGAGGGCAACCTGGTCGAGGTCGCCATCCAGTACAACGGCGGCTTCGCCGAGCACGTCCTCGCCTACGCCAACAACATCAACACGGTCGAGGGCGGGACCCACCTCACCGGCTTCCGCACGGCCCTGACCGCCACCCTCAACCGCTACGCGCGGAGGGCGGGCATCCTCAAGGAGGGCGACCAGAACCTGACCGGCGACGACGTCCGCGAGGGCCTCACCGCGGTCCTCAGCGTCAAGCTCCAGGAGCCCCAGTTCGAGGGCCAGACCAAGACCAAGCTGGGCAACTCGGAGATGGCGGGCCAGGTGTCGGCGGTCATCTCCGAGGCCCTCAGCCAGTACCTGGAGGAGAACCCGGCCGACGCCAAGCGGATCGTCGAGAAGTCGCTGACGGCGGCGCGCGCCCGGGCCGCCTCGGTGCGCGCCCGGGAGCTGGTCCAGCGCAAGTCGCTGCTGGAGTCGGCCACCCTGCCGGGCAAGCTGGCCGACTGCTCCGAGCGGGACCCCGATCTCTGTGAGCTCTTCATCGTCGAGGGCGAGAGCGCCGGGGGCACGGCCAAGGGCGGCCGCGACCGGCGCTACCAGGCCATCCTTCCCCTCCGGGGCAAGATCCTCAACGTGGAGAAGGCGCGCGAGGACAAGATCCTGCAGCACGAGGAGATCCGCAACCTCATCACCGCCCTGGGGACGGGGGTGGGGGAGAAGTTCGACCTCGGCCGGCTCCGCTACAACCGCGTGGTCCTGATGGCCGACGCCGACGAGGACGGCTCCCACATCCGGACCCTGCTGCTGACCTTCTTCTGGCGCCACCTCCAGCCGGTCATCAACGAGGGCCACCTCTTCATCGCCCAGCCGCCCCTCTTCCGCATCGCCGCCTCCCGCAACCGGGTGGTCTGGTGCTACAGCGAGGAGGAGTTCCGCCAGCGCCTGTCCGAGCTCGGCGAGAAGAGCAAGGTGCAGCGCTACAAGGGCCTCGGCGAGATGACCGCCGACCAGCTCTGGGACACCACCCTGGACCCGGAGCACCGGGTCCTGCTCAAGGTCGAGGTGGAGGACGCGATCCGTGCCGACGACATCTTCGACCGCCTCATGGGAGTCGCCGTCGAGCCCCGCAAGCGCTTCATTCAGGCCCACGCCAGGACGGTGCGGAACATCGACGTTTGAGCGCCGAGTCCCCGTCGGTGGCGGTCGACGCGATGGGCGGGGACCGGGCGCCCGAGGCCCTGGTGAGCGGCAGCCTGGCCGCGCTCCGGCAGGAGCCCGACCTGCGCCTGATCCTGGTCGGTGAGCCGGAGCGCCTCTCCGGTCTGGTGGGGGAGCCGGAGGGGGTCGGCGCCCGCCTCCGTCTCGAGGGTTCCGGCGCGGCCATCCCGATGGCGGCCCACCCCGCCGAGGCGGTCCGCAGCCAGCCCCGGGCCAGCGTCAACGTCACCCTCGGCCTGCTCCGCTCCGGCGACGCCGACGCCTGCTTCAGCGCCGGCAACAGCGGGGCCACCATGGCGGCGGCGCTCTTCCACCTCCACCGCCTCCCGGGCCTGGCCCGGCCCGCCATCGGCACCGTCCTGCCCTCGGGCTCGGGCCGGACCCTGCTGGTGGACTCCGGGGCCCAGGTGGACTGCCGCCCGGAGTGGCTGGCCCAGTTCGCCCAGATGGGGAGCGAGTACTGTCGCCGGGTCATGGGCGTGGAGCGGCCCCGGATCGGGCTGCTGAGCAACGGGGAGGAGTCCTCCAAGGGCGACGCCACCGTGCAGGCCGCCCACGAGCGGATCTCCCGGCTCGGCCTCCACTACCTGGGCCCGGTGGAGGGGAACGAGCTGCTGACGGGCAAGGTCGACGTGGCCGTGAGCGACGGCCTGCTCGGCAACGTGGCCCTCAAGACCGCCGAGGGCGTGGCCGAGGTGATCATGGGCGGACTGCGGGCGGAGGCGGCCTCGGACCTCCGCTCCCGGCTGGGAGCGGCGCTGCTGCTGCCCGCCCTGCGCCGCCTGGGCCAGCGCCTGGACTGGCGCCAGGTCGGAGGGGCGCCGCTGCTCGGCGTGCGGGGCCTGGTCTTCATCGGCCACGGGCGCTCCGACGCCGTGGCCGTCACCAGCGCCATCCGGGTGGCCGCCCAGGCCGTCCGCGCCGGCCTGGCGGGGGCGCTCCAGGTGGCCCTGGAGCCGAGCCCGGCAGGCATCCAGGAGGGGGGCTGATCGATGGCCATTGACCAGGGCGGCGGGGGCGGCGTGACCGGCATCCGGGGCATCGAGCTGGTCCAGGAGGTGCGCGACTCCTACCTCGTCTACGCCATGAGCGTGATCGTGGCCCGGGCCCTGCCCGACGTCCGCGACGGGCTCAAGCCGGTGCAGCGCCGCATCCTCTACGCCATGCAGGACCAGGGGATGACCCCTGGGGCGGCCCACCAGAAGTGCGCCGCCATCGTCGGCGAGGTGCTGAAGAACTACCACCCCCACGGCGACATCTCCGTCTACGACACCCTGGTGCGCCTGGCCCAGCCCTGGGTGATGCGCTACCCCCTGGTCGACGGCCAGGGCAACTTCGGCTCGCCCGAGGGCGACCCCGCCGCCGCCTACCGCTACACCGAGGCCCGGATGACGCCGATCGCGGCCGAGATGCTGGCGGACATCGAGAAGGACACCGTCGACTTCGTCGACAACTACGCCGCCACCCGCCAGGAGCCGGTGGTGCTGCCCGCGGCCCTGCCCAACCTGCTGGTCAACGGGGCCTCAGGGATCGCCGTCGGCATGGCCACCAGCGTGCCGCCGCACAACCTGACCGAGGTCTGCAACGGCCTGGTGCAGCTGATCGACAACCCCGACTCCACGACCGAGGAGCTGATGCGCCTCATCCCCGGCCCCGACTTCCCCACCGGCGGCGTCATCTACGCCCGCGACCTGGCCCAGGTCTACGGCACGGGCCACGGGCGGGTGGTGCAGCGGGCGCGGGTCGTGTTCGAGGAGTCCAAGTCCGGCCGCGAGCAGATCATCGTCACCGAGCTGCCCTACCAGGTGAATCCCAGCCGGGTGCTGCAGACCATCGCGGAGCTGGTCAACGAACGCAAGCTGGAGGGGATCGCCGACCTGCGCAACGAGTCGGGCCGGCGCGACGGCACCCGGCTCGTCATCGAGCTGAAGCGCGACGCCCGGCCCTACACCGTCCTCAACAACCTCTACAAGCACACCCAGCTCCAGTCCAGCTTCTCCTGCATCCTGCTGGCCCTGGTCGACGGCCGTCCCGAGGTGCTCTCCCTGCGGAGCCTGCTCCAGCACTACCTGGAGTACCGCCGGGAGGTGGTCGAGCGCCGCACCCGCCACGACCTGGAGCGGGCGCGCGAGCGGGCCCACATCGTGGAGGGGCTGCGGATCTGCCTGCAGCACCTGGACGAGATCATCCAGCTGATCCGGGCGGCCCAGGACGAGGCCACCGCCCAGCGCCAGATGGAGGAGCGCTTCGGGCTCACCGAGCGCCAGAGCAAGGCCATCGTGGACATGCGC
>JASHRA010000068.1 GCA_030038765.1 Candidatus Dormiibacterota bacterium
GCCCGCTCGAGGGTGGAGCCCCAGTCCCGGGCCAGGGACTCGAGGCGGGCTGGGGTGCCGGCCCGGGCCAGCTGGGCCGGCCAGCCCCGGGCCGCGCTCGCCTGGGCGGCGCTGAGCCAGGCCGAGTCCCGGCCCACCAGGGCGCGGTAACCGGCCAGCGTGGCCGTGGCGTGTTGGCGACCGGCGCTGAGGGACCGCTCCCAGAGGCGGTCGGTGCTGGCGCGCAGCGAGCTGACCGTGGCCGCCTCGGAGTCGAACCAGTAGGCGGGCGACCACCAGGGATCGCTCCCGGCGGCGGCCAGCTGTGCGCGCAGGGGAGCCAGCTGGGCCGCGCTGACCCCCTCCGACTGCTGCCGGGACCAGTCGGCGCGGAGCAGCTGGGCGCGCTGGCCAGCGCCCTGGGAGCTGGCGTACGCGAGGGGAAGGTCGACCGCCAGGATGAGCGCGACCAGGCAGAGGCCCCAGAGCGCCCAGCGGCGCCGGCGGGGTCTGCGCTCAGGGCTCAGGGACCGGCGCAGCCGCCGTGGCGCCAGCTCCCCCTCGGCCGGCCGGAAGCCCACGTCCATAGACAGCCGTCATTCTCCGCCTTCCGGGGCCGCTCGCCTCCGGGGATCAGATGGCGTCGGACACGGAGGACATGAAGAAGTCGTCGACGCGGATGGTGGGCGCCGCGAGGAAGAGCTCACCCCCGATCTCGCGCGAGAGGGGCAGCTCCACCCGGCCCAGCTCCAGGGTCCGCTCCAGCACCCCCACCGGGCTCTCGTTGAAGCGGAAGTTGTTGACCGCGCCCACCACCTCGCCGCGCTCGATGAGGAAGACCCCGTCCCGGGTCAGGCCGGTGAGCAGGAGGCGGGTCGGGTCCACGTCGCGGATGTAGAAGAGCGAGGTCACCAGCAGGGCCCGCTCGCTGCTGCGGATCATCTCCTCGAGGCTGCTCTCCCCGCCCTCCATGCGCAGGTTCTCGACGTAGGAGCGCACCGGGTGGCCGTGGTCCTGGGCCCAGCGACGGGGGCAGATCAGCTCCTGCTGCACGCCCTGCTCCACCCAGCTCACCCGGGGCGCCGCGAGGCCGTTGTCGAAGACGGAGGCGTACTCGCTGGAGCCGAGGGCGCGGACGAAGCCGGGGACCGCCATGGACGCGTCCTCGGGGTCGCTGCTGAGGTTCACCGAGGACGCGTACATGCGCTCGCCCACGCGGCTGCCGTCGCTGCCGGCGAAGACCGTCCGGCCCTCGTCCGCGCCCCGGGCGTGCATCTCCCAGAGGAGCCGGACGACGAGGTCGGCGGTCGCCGAGGGCTCCAGGATCACCTGGTAGCGGCCGGCCGGGAGGGAGACCCGGTTGCTGGTCCAGTCGAGGCGCTGGCGCAGCCGGGCGAACATGGCCTCCGGGTCCAGCTCCGAGAGCTGGCGCGCGCTGGCGCCGGCCCAGACGCTCCGGCCCAGGTCCTGGGTCTTGAGCGTCAGCCCCAGAGAGGCGGAGCGGCGCAGCCCCTGGAGCCGGACCCCGGTGCGGGTGCCGAGCAGCTCCAGCGCGCTCTGGGCCTGGAGGTAGCCGAAGCAGCGCAGGCCCTCCTCCCGCGAGCGCTCCAGCAGGGCCAGCACCCGGGGCAGGACCGGCTCCAGGTCCGCGGGGCTGGTCTCGGTGGCCTCGACGGCGCCCTGCGAGGCGGCCTCGGCCGGCTCCAGCAGGGGCGCGGCGTCCGGCGCGGGCGGGCTGGTCGAGGCCCGGCGCCGGGCCTCCAGGGCCAGCTCGCGCGCCCCCTCCGGGGCGCTGAGGTCGGCGCTCTGGCCGGCCACGCGGTCGCCCTCGATGGCGACCACCCCGGCGGAGTCGCACTGCTCCAGCCCGTTGGTGGTGACGGTGTTGTTGGCGAGGCGGACGTTGACCTCGGCGGAGCGCTCCGCCAGGACCACGGCGGCGCCCGCGCCCAGCCCCGCCTCGACCGCCTCCTCGAGGTTCAATGGCCGCCCTCCTGGCGGGTGTTGAGGACGTTGACCTGGCGGAAGAGCCCGGGCGGGCAGCCGTGGGAGACCGGGGCCACCTGGGAGGGCTCTCCCTTGCCGCAGTTGAAGGCCCCGTGCAGCTGCCAGCTGGAGGGTCCTCCCAGGGCCTCCAGCCGGCCCCAGAAGTCGGGGGTGCGGGACTGGTAGGCGACGTCCCGCAGCTGGCCCTCTAGTCGGCCCCGGTGGATGCGGTAGAAGCGCTGGCCGGTGAACTGGAAGTTGTAGCGCTGCTGGTCGATGGACCAGGACTTGTCCCCGATCACGTAGATGCCCTCGTCGACGGCGGAGAGCAGCTGCTCCAGCGTCGTGTCCCGCTCGGGGTCGGGCTGGAGGGAGACGTTGGGCATGCGCTGCAGGGGCAGGTGGGACCAGCTGTCGGCGAAGGCGCAGCCGTTGGAGCGCGCCAGCCGGAAGCGCTGGGCCATCTGGCGGTTGAGCTGGTACCCGACCAGGACGCCCTCCCGGATGATGTCCCAGCGCTGGGCAGCGACACCCTCGTCGTCGAAGCCCACCGTGGCCAGCCCGTGCGGCTCCAAGCGGTCCCCGGTGATGTGCATCAGGGGCGAGCCGTAGCGCAGCCGCCCGACCTGGTCGGGGGTGGCGAAGGTGGTGCCGGCGTAGTTGGCCTCGTAGCCCAGGGCCCGGTCCAGCTCGGTCCCGTGCGCCACCGACTCGTGGATGGTGAGCCAGAGGTTGGAGGGGTCCAGGACCAGGTCGCGGGGCCCGGGCACGACCGAGGGTGAGGCCAGCTTCTCCCGCAGCCAGTCCACCATCCGCTCCGCCTCCTCGGGGAAGCCGTGGGCCTCGACGTACTCCCAGCCCCGACCGACGGGGCGGGCGGTGGAGCGCATGGTCTCGACCCGGCCCGAGCCACTCTCGTCGACCAGCCCCGCCTGCAGCACGGGGTGGAGCCGGGACCGCTGCTGGAGGATGCGCGAGCCCTCGGTGCTGGCGAAGAAGCGGTTCTCCTGGACCTGGAGGCAGTAGAACTCGGCGAACTTGGCCCCGGCCTCGAGGCAGCGCTCGCAGGCGCCCAGCATGAAGTCGACCTTGGTCTCCGTGGGAACGTCGAAGGGGTTGCGCTCCACCGTCCCGACCCAGGTCTCCCGGTGCGCCGGCTCGGGGGCCAGCTCGACCCGCTCCTCCAGCAGCGGGCGCAGCAGCCGGGCCATGTCGGCGGCGGCCCGGACCGCCACCCGGGCTCCCTCCGGGGTCAGCTGGCTGGTGGCGGCGAAGCCCCAGGAGCCGTCCAGCACGAGGCGGACGCCGAGGCCGAGCGGCTCGGACTCACCAAGGGAGATGAGGTCGTGCTCGCGGCAGTGGATGGCCTGGACGCGGTCCCGGTGCACCCGGAGATCGCCGTAGCTGACGCCGGGGAGCGAGCGGAGCGCCTCCAGAGCGGCCCCGGCGAGCTCGTCCAGGGGCAGCGCGGTGAACGCGGGGTCGACTTCCGGCATCATTCCTCCGCGGCCACGGGCCGCAGCCGGTGGCGGCGGCGGGCGCCCGGCCCGGGGCCGGGGCGGCTCCGAGTCTAGCGAACCCGCCCACCGGAGCCGCCCGACTGGTCCAGGTCGCCACCCGGGTCGCCTAGCCTCCGAGCGCCCTCCTCAGGGCCGCCAGGCGATCGGGGTCGGCGCGCCACCAGACCCACCTGCCCCGCCTCTCGCCCACGATCAGGCCGAGGCCTGCCAGCACCGTGGTGTGGTGCGACACGGTGGGCTGGCTCCGGCCCAGGGGCACCTCGAGCTCGCAGGAGCAGACCGCATCCCTGGACGCCACCAGGGAGAGGAGTCGGAGCCGGACCGGATCGGCCAGCGCGCTCATGAAGCGGGCCAGCTCCACCGCCTCACCCTCGGACAGAGGCGCCCCGGTCAATGGCGCTACGGTCAGCGGGGCGCAGCGCCCGGGGGCTCTGGGAACCTCCGCCCTCGGCTCGCGCACGGTCCCCATGGGCCCTCCTCAGCTCCCGAGCCGACTCATTGACAGCCACGAATCTGTCGGCTAGGATCATACACATCGACGAGAGTGGATCTGGCGTGCGCCCACAGCCGGGGGCCCGCGTCCGGGCCGACTTCCCAGCCACCGACGCAGGGCTTGCTTCGCTCGCCTGCACCGAGCTCCCGGGCACTCTTTCCGCCGGGGACCGACCCCGGGGCCGGCCCGGCGCGGGCGGCCCGTTGCCTGCTGGTGGCGGTTGCCGGCGTCAGGGGCCAGGCCTTGGCCAAGACGGCGGCACAGGCCGGCTGCCGCTCGGGCGTCCGGGGCCGTGACCCGCCGGCCCGTCGTGCTCTTCCTGTGCACCCACAACGCGGGCCGCAGCCTGGCCGCCAGGGTGCTCCTCGACCATTACGCGCAGGGGCGCCTCGATGTGCGCTCAGCTGGCTCTGAGCCCGCGGCCGAGCTCAATCCCTCGGTCGTCCGCGTGCTCCGCGAGCGGGGCCTCGACCCGTCTGGCGAGCGCCCCCGGCTGCTGACCCCGGAGGACGGCCTGGAGGCTGACGTGATCGTCTCCATGGGGTGCGGCGACAGCTGTCCGGCCTACCCGGGCAAGCGCCGTCTCGACTGGGAGCTCC
>JASHRA010000069.1 GCA_030038765.1 Candidatus Dormiibacterota bacterium
CGCGGCCACCAGCGCCGCGCCCCGGAGGCGGCCCCGGTCGGTCTCCACCTCGACCCCGCCCGGAAGCTGGCGCACGCCCAAGACCCGGGTCCCCTGCTCCACCCCGGCGCGGGTGGCGAGCAGTTGGTCGAAGCGGGTGCGACGCACGCCGTAGCCGGGCCCCTCGGCAAAGTCGGCCCGGGCCGAGCCGACGCCGGGGAGCCGGTAGCGGACCCCGCTGAGGGCGGGGAAGCCCTGGGCGCCGAGGTCGACGCCGAGATCGCCGAGGAGGCGGGCCCCGGAGGGCAGCAGGCCCTCCCCGCAGGGCTTGTCGCGTGGGAAGCGGGCCCGGTCCAGGACCAGCGCGCCGGGAAGCATGAGCCCGAGCGCGGACCCCACCGGGCCGCCGCCGGCGACGATGATCCGTGCCTCCATCCTGAGCCCGGACGCTAGCAGTCCCAAACCGCGTCGGCAGGCTTGATCGCGGCTCGGGCGTGCGCCGCGGGGACCTGCCGCTAGGCTGACACCGTGGACCTGCTGGTCGTGGTCGGGGAGGGTGAGGTCCCCCCGCGCTGGGTCGCTCGGGCGCGGCGCCTGCTCCGCTGGTCCGCTGACGACCCCGCCCGGGGCGCGGCCCAGCTCCGCCAGGAGCTGGCGCGCGAGCTGGCGGTGATCGCGCCCGACGATCCCGGCGCCGGTGCCCGGGTGGCCCGGGAGCTCCTCCGCCTGGGCCGGCCGGTGGTCCTGGTCAGCGACCGGAGGGGCCCGGACGAGGAGGGGCTCGAGGTGGTCCCGATGAGCGACCCGGGCCCGCCCATGGAGGCCCGGGACTCGCTCCTGGAGCTGGTCGGCAACACGCCCATGGTCCGGCTCGACCGCACCGCCCGGGATCTCCGCTGCCACCTCCTGGCCAAGCTCGAGTACCTCAACCCCGGGGGCAGCGTCAAGGACCGGCCGGCCCTGGAGATGGTGGCCGCGGCGGAGCGCTCGGGCGCGCTGCGCCCGGGCGGGACGATCGTCGAGCCGACCTCGGGCAACACGGGCGTGGGGCTGGCCCTGGTGGCGGCCCGGCGCGGCTACCGCTGCGTCTTCGTCATGCCGGACAAGATCGCGGCGGAGAAGATCGACCTGCTGCGCGCCTACGGGGCGGAGGTGGTCGTCTGCCCCACCACGGTGGCCCCGGAGCACCCCGACTCCTACTACTCGGTCTCCAACCGCCTGGCGGCGGAGATCCCTCTCGCCTTCAAGCCCGACCAGTACAGCAACCCGGCCAACCCGGCGGCCCACGAGGCCTCCACCGGGCCCGAGATCTGGCGCCAGACGGGGGGCCGGGTGACCCACTTCGTGGCCGGGATCGGCACCGGCGGCACCATCTCCGGCGTCAGCCACTACCTCAAGTCGATGAATCCCGAGATCCAGATCGTGGGCGCGGACCCCGAGGGGTCCGTGTACTCGGGGGGCAGCGGCCGGCCCTACCTGGTCGAGGGCATCGGGGAGGACTTCTGGCCCGACGCCTACGACCGCCAGGCGGTCGACCGGGTGATCCCGGTCAGCGACCGGGACTCCTTCCTCACCGCCCGCCAGGTGACCCGGGAGGAGGGGCTGCTGATGGGCGGCTCCGGCGGCACCGCCGTCTGGGCCGCGCTGGCGGCGGGCCGCGGCCTGGACTGGGACGCGGTCGTGGTGGTGCTGATCCCGGACTCGGGCCGCGGCTACCTCTCGAAGCTCTACAACGACGGCTGGATGGCCGACTTCGGCTTCGTCCGCAACGGCGGGCGCACCGTGGCCGACGTCCTGGCCGCCAAGGGAGCGGGCCTGCCCACCCTGGTCCACGTCCACCCCGAGGAGACGGTGCAGTCGGCGATCGCGCTGCTCCGCGAGTTCGAGATCTCGCAGGTCCCGGTGGTCAAGGCGGAGCCGCCCCTGGCCGCCGCCGAGGTGGTCGGCTCGCTGGTGGACCGGGACCTGCTGGAGGCCGCCTTCGGCAACCCCGGCCTGCTCCAGCGGCCGGTGTCGGAGGTGAAGGGGCCGCCGCTGCCGACGGTCGGGAGCGGGGCCCTCCTGGAGCTGGCCGTGAGCCGGCTCGAGGGCGCCGGCGCGGTGCTGGTGCTGGACGGCGGCCATCCGGTGGGCATCGTCACCCGCTCCGACGTGCTGGGCGCCCTGGCGGGACGCTCCAGCCGGTGAGCCCGCGGGAGCCCGGCTTCGAGACCAGGGCCATCCACCTCGGCCAGGAGCCGGACCCGGGCACGGGGGCGGTGGTCCCGCCCATCCACCTGGCCACCACCTACCGCCAGGAGGGAGTGGGACGGAGCCAGGGATTCGAGTACTCCCGCAGCGGCAACCCGAGCCGCCGGGCCCTGGAGGTCCAGTTGGCCGGCCTGGAGCGGGCCAGCCACGGCTTCGCCTTCGCCAGCGGGCTGGCCGGCGAGGACGCCCTGCTGCGGGCCCTGCTCCGCCCCGGGCAGCGGCTGGTGCTGCCCCGCGACGCCTACGGTGGCACCTTCCGGCTCGTCGACCAGGTGCTGGCCCCGACCGGGGTCGGCTACCTGACCGCCGACCTCTCCCGGCCCCAGGACCTGGCCCAGCTGCTGGCGCCGGAGGTGCGCCTGGTCTGGGCCGAGACGCCCAGCAACCCCCGCCTCGAGGTCCTCGACATCGGGGCCCTGGCCCAGGCGGCGCACGGTGCGGGGGCGCTGCTGGTGATCGACAACACCTTCGCCACCCCCTACCTGCAGAACCCCCTGGAGCTGGGCGCCGACGCCGTCGTCCACTCCTCCACCAAGTACCTCGGCGGCCACTCCGACGTGGTGGGCGGCTTCGTGGCCACCAACCTGGACTGGCTGGCGGAGAGCCTCGCCTTCCTCCAGAACGCGACCGGGGCTGTCCCCTCCCCCTTCGATTGCTACCTGGTCCAGCGCGGGGTGAGGACGCTGGCGCTGCGGATGGAGCGCCACTGTGCCAACGCCGCCCGGGTGGCCGATTTCCTCCAGCAGCACCCGGCGGTGGAGCAGGTCAACTACCCGGGCCTGCCCTCCCATCCCGGCCACGAGCTGGCCCGGCGCCAGATGCGCGGCTTCGGCGGCATGGTCTCCTTCCGCCACCGGGGCGGGGAGGGGGCCGCGACCGAGATGGTGACCCTCACCCGCATCTTCCACCTGGCCGAGTCCCTGGGCGCGGTCGAGTCGCTGATCGAGCTGCCGGCGCGGATGACCCACGCCTCGGTGGCCGGCTCCGACCTCGCCGTGGAGGCCGACCTGGTCCGGCTCTCGGTGGGCCTGGAGACGGCGGAGGACCTCCTGGAGGACCTGGACCAGGCCCTCGACCGCTGAGCCCCGGGCGGGGCCCTGCCATCGGCCCGGGCCGGCCCCTGGGCCCGATCCCATAGAGTGGGACGAGTTGGAACTGCGGCGGCCGCTCTGGAGGCGGTTGCGCCCCCAGATGTCGAGGCAACTGCCATGGTCAAGCGCTCAGATCTCGGGCTCCTCTTGCTCCGTCTCTCCGTCGGGGGCACCCTGGTGGCCCACGGCGCGCCCAAGCTCTTCGGCGGCGAGGACCGCCAGCCGCCCCAGCTCATGGCCCAGGTCCTCGGCTCCAACTACCCGAAGGCCTGGGCCGGCGGCGGGCCCAAGCACTTCGCCGAGGTGCTGCAGCACCTGGGCGTGCCCTGGCCCGAGACAGCGGCCCAGGTGAGCGGTTGGGCCGAGTTCGGCGGCGGCCTGGCTCTCGGCCTCGGGCTGGCCACGCCGCTGACCGCCACGGCGATCCTGGGCAACATGCTGGTGGCCATCTACAAGGCCCACTGGAAGACCGGCTTCTACGGCCAGGGAGGCTACGAGCACGCCCTCGCCCTGGCGGCCGGTGCCGCCGCCCTGCTGGGCACCGGTCCCGGCGCCCTCTCGGTGGACGCCGTCCTCCGCTGAGCGCCCGCCCGGGCCCGGCTCAGCGCCCGGCGCAGGGGCGGTAGCGGCTCCCGGCCAGGACCGTGCCGGCCGGCGTCCGCACCAGCTCCGCCCAGCCGGTGTCACGGTGCCGGCTGAGGTAGCCGGCCACGATGTCGTAGGAGATGGCGAGCCCGGTCATGGGCGGCACCGAGCTCTCCCCGAAGACCTCCTCCGAGACGGCTCCGCCCTGGAGGATGTCGCCCCCCACCCCGGAGCGCTCCAGCACGGGCCGGAGGTGCCGCCACTGGCGGCATTCCTGGGCCGCCGAGAGGCTGCCGACCCAGGGGTCGCGGACGCCGGGGAAGGCGGACTCGTCGAAGGCGGTGCCGATCCCCTCCGTGACCAGCTGCTCCAGCAGGGTGGGGCTGCGCCGCCGGTCGGTCCGCACCCGGACACCGAGCGCCACCTGGTGGGCCAGGGTCCGGGCCAGGGATTGGGCGATGCGGGGCGGCTCCTGGTCCCAGCTCCCGTAGAGGCGGACCGTCACGTCCCCCGTCTCCGGGTCGGTGAAGCCCTGAGTCCCGGTGCTGGCCACGATCTCGGCCACAGGGGCGGTGGTCAGGGTCACCCGCTGGGAGGGGCCGGGCAGCAGGCTGGCGATCCGGGTCAGGTCCTGGTGGACGAGGCTGGCCAGGGCCACGCCGTGGCTCTGCGCCTCCTGCAGCAGGTAGGTGTCGATGTTGACGCTGAAGCGCCCGTCCGCCGCCTGGAGCGTGAGTGGCAGGCGGGGCACCACGTTGGCGCAGGCGGCCAGGAGCAGGGCCGCCAGGGTGGCCGCGGCGGGGGCGCGGAGAAACCCCAGGGCACGGGCCGGACGCGAGCCGCGCTGGAGCCGGTGGCGCATGCTGGGCCCGATCCTAAGGCCCGGGACCGTCCGCGGCCAGCCTCGGCGCCCGCGGTCCGGGTTACGCTGGCCGGGTGACGCTGGAGCCACCACCGCCGGGCAGCGTCGACAGCGGCTCCGCCGAGGACGGCCTGGTCGCCCCCACGGGCCGCTTCCGCATCTACCTCGGGGCGGCCGCCGGGGTGGGCAAGACCTGCGCCATGCTGGAGGAGGGGCGTCGCCGGCGGGAGCGCGGCCGCGACGTGGTGATCGGCTTCGTCGAGACCCACGGCCGCCTCCACACCGCCGAGTGTGCCGGCGACCTGGAGGTGGTCCCGCGCCTCCAGGTGGAGTACCGGGGCGCCCGCTTCGAGGAGATGGACCTGGACGCGGTGCTGCGGCGCCGGCCCCAGCTGGCCCTCATCGACGAGCTGGCCCACACCAACGTCCCCGGCAGCGGCCGTCACGCCAAGCGCTGGGAGGACGTGCTGGAGATCCTGGACACGGGCATCAGCGTGGTCAGCACCGTCAACGTGCAGCACCTGGAGAGCCTGGCCGAGAGCGTCGAGGCCATGACCGCCACCCCCATCCGCGAACGGGTCCCCGACTGGGTGGTGCGCCGGGCCAACCAACTGGAGCTGGTGGACTCCTCGCCGGAGCAGCTGCGCCGGCGCATGGTGCACGGCAACATCTACCCGGCGGACCAGGTCCCGGCGGCGCTGACCCACTTCTTCAGCACCCACAACCTCACCGTCCTCCGCGAGCTGGCGCTGCGCTTCGTCGCCGACGAGGCCGAGGAGGTGCTGCTGCAGGAGGATGCCGCCGAGGGGCCCGCCGCGGCGACGACGCTGGAGACGGAGGAGCGAATCCTGGTGGCGGTGGCCGCCCATCCCGCCGCCGGCCACCTGCTCCACCGCGCGGCCCGGATGGCAGCGCGGCTCAAGTGCCAGGTGGAGGTGCTCCACGTCATCCCCGACGACGCCACCCGGGAGCGCGACCGGGGTGCCCTGGCGGGGCTGGAGCAGCTGGCCCAGGACCTGGGCCAGCGCTGGCAGGTGGAGCTGGCCGACGACGTACCCGGCGCCCTGGTCCGGTTCGCCCGCCGGCACCACATCACCCAGCTCCTGGTGGGGGCCGCGCGCCAGCACGGCTGGCACCCGGGCGCCACCACCCTGCAACGCATCCTGAGGGGCGCCGGAGAGGCCGGCCTGGACGTCCACGTCATCGCCCTGGAGCCCTCCCCCCGGCCCTCCGGGGAGGCCGCCTCCAAGGCCGCCCCGCGGCCGCCGGCCGAGCTTTGAGCCCGCTCCTGCGACGCCTCCTGGCGGTCCTCTCCTCCCTGGCCCTGACCGCGGCCCTGGTGGCGGTCATGATCCCGGGCCGCCCCGACCTCAACTCCGCCACCAATGCCCTGGTGCTGGTGGTGCCGGTCGTGGTCGGGGTGGCGCTGGGCGGCTGGGTGGCGGGGATGGTGGCGGTGGCGGCCGGCTTCCTCGCCTACGACTTCTTCTTCATCCGCCCCTACGACACCCTGGCCACCTCCGGCGTGCGGGACTGGATCACCCTGGCCGTCTACGTGGCCGTGATGGCGGTCGTGGCCCGGCTGGTGGCGGCCCTGCAGTCGGCCCGCCTCGAGGCCCGGCGCCGGGCCGACCACACCAGCCACCTGCTGGAGGTCTCCGACCTCCTGATCGGCGACCGCCCGCCCGGGGAGCTGCTGGAGACGCTGGTCCAGACCGTGCGCAGCCAGTTCTCGCTGAACTCGGTGGCGGTGCTCCTGCCCGCCCATCCGGGCATGCGGGTGGCGGCCGCGGCCGGTGAGCCGCTGCCCCCGGAGAGCGAGCTGGAGCGCTTCTCCCTGTCCTCGGGCTCGATCCCGGTTGCGCTCCAGGGACGCGACGGGCTGCGCGCCCTGCCCCTGGCCACGGCCGAGCGGGCCATCGGGGTGCTGGTCCTCACCGGTCCCGGCCTCTCCGCCGCCGACCTGCGCCTGCTCGGCACCTACGCCAACCACGCGGCCCTGGCCGTGGAGCGGGCCCAGCTCCGGGACCAGGCCATGCGCAGCCGCCTCCTCTCCGAGATCGACGGCTGGCGCCGGGCCCTGCTGGGCTCGGTGGCCCACGACCTGCGCACCCCGCTGGCCTCGATCAAGGCGGCCCTCTCCGACCTCGCCGACCCGGGACTGGAGCTGGCCCTAGAGGACCGCCGCGAGCTCCTGCTCACGGCC
>JASHRA010000070.1 GCA_030038765.1 Candidatus Dormiibacterota bacterium
CTCGATGTGCCGAAGGGCCATGAGTACCCGTGGAACGCGGAGTCGACCTACCTCGCCGAAGCCCCGTACCTCGCGCTCGCACCGCCCTGGCTCCCGCACGACGGGACGCTCGCCCGGGGAGCCCGGGCGCTCGTCGTACTCGGCGACCGGGTGTCGACCGACCATATCTCGCCCGCGGGCGAGATCCCCGAGAGCACGCCGGCGGGACGGTGGCTCATCGCCCACGGGGTGCCGGTCTCCGAGTTCAACACCTACGGAACGCGCCGGGGCCACCACGAGGTGATGATTCGGGGGACGTTCGCGAACGTCCGCCTCCGGAACGAGCTCGTGGCGCCCAAGGAGGGGGGGTTCACCGCGCACCTTCCGGACGGCGAGGTCACGACGGTCTTCG
This sequence comes from Candidatus Dormiibacterota bacterium, assembly GCA_030038765.1. Classification (GTDB taxonomy): domain Bacteria; phylum Chloroflexota; class Dormibacteria; order Aeolococcales; family Bog-877; genus Bog-877. Next base: position 392 of record JASHRA010000070.1, read on the forward strand.
AGGCCGCCCAGCAGTACCTGCGGGCGGGCACCCCGCTCCTCGTGCTCGCGGGGAAGAGCTACGGCCAGGGCAGCTCCCGGGACTGGGCGGCTAAGGGGCCGCGGCTTCTCGGGGTCGGCGCAGTCATCGCGGAGAGCTTCGAGCGCATCCACCGCAGCAACCTGGTCGGCCTCGGGGTCCTGCCGCTGCAGTTCCTGGAGGGGCAGTCGGCGCAGGGCCTGGGCCTGGACGGGACCGAGTCCTACAGCCTCCACGGGCTGGACCGCGAGCTGCGGCCCCACGCTCGGCTCCGGCTCGAGGTCCTGGACCGGGAGGGAGGACGGCGCGAGTTGGAGGTCCTGGCCCGGGTCGACAGCCAGAACGAGGTCGAGTACCTGCGCCACGGCGGGGTCCTGCCCCTGGTGCTGCGCCAGTTCCTGCACCAGCCGGCGTGAGCACGCTCCACCTCAGCTCGCCCGCCGAGCGGGTGCTCCTGGGGGCGGGGACCTCGGCCGCCGTGCCGGGTGAGCTCGCGCGCCAGGGCCGGGAGCGGGTGGTGCTCGCCTGCTCCGCCACCCTGGCCCGGGAAACGCCCCTGGTGAGGGGGCTGGAGGAGGCCCTGGGCGAGCGCCACCGGGCCACCTACACCGGCCTCAGCCAGCACTCGCCGGAGGCGGCCGTGCTGGCGCTGGCGGAGCTGCTCCGGCGGCACGGGGCGGACGCCCTGGTGAGCTTCGGCGGGGGCAGCGTCATCGACGGCGGCAAGGCGGCCCTGCAGATGGCCGAGGCGACCTCGGCGCTGCACCTGGCCCTGCCCACCACCCTCTCCGGCGCCGAGTTCACCGAAAGCGCCGGCATCACCGAGGCCACGACCGGGGCCAAGCGCAGCCTGCGCGACCGGCGCAGCGCCCCCAAGGTGGTGGTGCTGGACCCGGAGCTGAGCCTCAGCACGCCGCTCTGGCTCTGGCTCAGCAGCGGGGTGCGCGCCCTGGACCACGCCGTGGAGGCGGTCCTGGCCCCGGAGCCGGACCCGCTGGCCACCCTGCTCGCCCTGGAGGCGGTGCGCCGGCTCCGGGAGGCCCTGCCCGGCTGCCGGGCCCGGGAGCGGGACCTCGAGGCCCGGCTCCAGGCCCAGACCGCCGCCTGGTGGGCCGCCCTCTGCCTGGCGGCCCTGCCCATGGGCCCGAGCCACCAGCTGGGGCGGCTCCTGGGCGCGCCCTTCCAGGTCCCCCACGGGATCACGTCCTGCGTCTTCCTGCCCACCGTCATCGCCAGCGTCGCCGAGCGCGAGCCGGACCGGTTGGGAGCGCTGGCGCCGGCCTTCGGCGTGGCCGGGGCGGACCAGGTCGCCAGCGCCTGCCGGGCCCTGGTGGAGGAGCTGGGCCTGCCCACCACGCTGCGCGGGGCCGGCCTCGACGAGGAGCGGCTGGAGCGGTTCCTCGCCATGCTCCCCGAGGAGCTGAGGCCGCTGGCTAAGCTTTCCTACTGACCGCCCCCGACCGGGGGTAGGTGCCGTGACCCGGGAGCGGGCCGGGGCGCCCCATCGGGGGTGCCGGCCGGAGCCCGGTCGCCGGCCGGCAGGTCTGCTGCGATTTGCCGCCCGCGGCGGGGAGGAAGCTGGGGTGAAGCTCTTCAAGGACGACGACTTCCAGTTCGGGGTGGAGCTGGCCCTGGGCGCCGTCTACCACCGCGCGGCCGACGTGGGAGAGGTCCTGGTCACCGCCGCGCGGATCAAGGACGGCGACTCCGGGGCCTGGGTCCGGGAGTGGCTGGAGCTGGGCGAGCGCTGCCGCGCGGCGGCCGAGGGGGCGGACCGCGAGGGGCACCGGGCCTCGGCGCTCGCCCACTACCGCCGCGCCGCCACCTACCTCGCCACCGCCCTCTACCGCCTGGCCCACGCCGGCCCTGGCTGGGCCGGGCGCGAGCTGGAGCTGTGGCGGCGCCAGCGCCAGTGCTGGGACAGGGTGGTGGACCTGCTCCCGGTGCCGGGTCAGCGCCTTGCCGTCCCCTACCAGGGCACCGAGCTGCCGGCCTACTTCTTCCCCGCCCCGGACGCGGCGCCGGGCGAGCCCCGGCCCCTGGTCCTGCTCAACAACGGCAGCGACGGCGCCACCTCGCAGATGTGGGTCGAGGGCGGCGCCGCCGCCGCCGAGCGCGGCTACCACTGGGCGACCTTCGACGGGCCCGGGCAGCAGGCCACTTTCTACGAGCGGGGGATCCCCTTCCGCCCCGACTGGGAGGCGGTCCTGACGCCGGTGCTGGATGCGCTCCTGGAACGCGCCGACGTCGATCCCCGCCGCGTGGCCGTGATCGGGGTCAGCCAGGCCGGCTACTGGGTGCCGCGCGCCCTCGCCTTCGAGCACCGCCCGGCGGCGGCGGTCGTGGACCCCGGCGTCACCGACGTCTCCGCCTCCTGGACCCGGCCCCTGCCCCAGCTGCTGCGCAAGCAGCTGGAGGAGGGCAGGCGGGAGGCCTTC
>JASHRA010000071.1 GCA_030038765.1 Candidatus Dormiibacterota bacterium
GGTCAACCGGCTCTTCGCCGACCGGGTCGTGGAGCTCGCCTCCAGGGCCAGCGCCCGGCCCCTGATCCTGAGCCAGGACTACCACCTGTACCTGCTCCCGGGCATGGTCCGGTCCCGGGTCCCGGGCGCCTACCTGCAGCACTACATCCACATTCCCTGGCCCACTCCCCAGTACTGGAAGGTGCTGCCCCGGCACATGCGTGACGGCATCCTCTCCGGGCTGCTGGGGAGCGACCTGGTGGGGCTCCAGACCAGCCTCGACGTGCGCAACTTCCTGCTCACCTGCGAGGAGAACCTGGGCCTGGCCGTGGACCACCGCCTCTCCACCGTCTTCTTCGAGGGGCGTAGCGTCTGGATCCGCGCCTACCCCATCTCCATCGACATCCGGGCCATGGCCGAGCTCACCCGCCACGAGGAGGTGCTGCGCCAGGAGGAGCTGATCGCCTCCTGGCGCCCCGAGTTCCTCATCCTGCGCGTCGACCGCACCGACCTCAGCAAGAACATCGTCCGCGGCTTCCTCGCCTACGAGCGCCTGCTGGAGTCACACCCGGAGCTGCGGGGGAGGGTGGTCTTCTGGGCCCTGCTCCAGCGCAGCCGCCAGAACGTCGACGCCTACCGCTCCTACCTGGGCGCGCTGGTGAGCGCGGCGGCCCACGTCAACCGGCGCTTCCAGACTGGCTCCTGGATGCCGATCCGGCTGGAGGTGGAGGAGAACATGCACAAGGCCGTCGCCGCCTACAAGGCCTACGACGCGCTGCTGGTGAACCCCATCTACGACGGCATGAACCTGGTGGCCAAGGAGGGGGTGCTCTGCAACACCCACGACGGGGTCCTGGTCCTCAGCGAGAACGCCGGCAGCCACGAGGAGCTGGGCTCGGACGCGCTCACCATCAACCCCTTCGACATCGACCAGACCGCGGAGGCGCTGCACTCCGCCCTCACCATGCCCAAGCGCGACCGCAGCGCCCGGGCCCGGCACCTCCGCCAGGTGGTGCGCAAGAACGACATCATGCGCTGGATCAGCGCCCAGCTCCAGGACATCAGCGAGCTCGGCGAGCGCTGATCAGGCGGCGCGGTCGAGCTGGTCCAGCAGCGCCTCCAGGAGCCGGGCCCAGTCCTCCGGCCCCTGCAGCTCCAGATCGGCCTCGCTGCGCACCTGCTCCGGGGTCTCCGGGCTCAGGACCCCGAGCGCCAGGGCCAGCTCCAGCGCCGAGCTGCGGCGGTGCAGCTGGACCATGGCGGGGAGGTCGCCGAGGTCGTCGCCGGCGTAGAGGCAACCCCGCGGCGAGAGCCGGTCCAGCAGCTGCACCAGGGCCGTGCCCTTGTCCCCGGCGTGGCGGTCGCGGAGCTCCAGCACCAGCCGGCCGCGGAGCAGCTCCAGTCCCTCGCGCCGGCAGAGGGGGGTGAGCAGGCGCCGCAGCCGCCCCCCGACCTGCGAACGGTCGCGGGCGTTGCGGTAGTGGACCGCCAGCCCCAGCGTCTTCACCTCCAGCTCCACCCCCTCCAGGTCGGCGAGCGCGGGACGGAGCTGGCGGGCCACCTCCAGCATCCGCTCTGAGGGGTGGGAGCGGGGCTCCGGGCGCGGGCGGGGACCGGACTGGAGCCAGGGCTCGAGCCCGTAGCTGCCCAGCAGCAGGACCCCGGGCAGGGGGCACTGGACGGAGAGGTTGGCCAGGTCCCGGCCGCTGATCACGGCCACCGGCGTGCGCTTGGCCAGCTCCGCCAGCGCCGCCGCGGCCTCGGGCAGGGGGCGCGCCCGCGAGGGGTTGCGCACCACCGGCGCCAGCGTGCCGTCGAAGTCGCTCGCGATCAGCAGGCTGCCCGAGCGGATGAGGCGCACGAGGGGGGCGGCGACGTCCTCGAGCGTCGGCCGGTCGGTGCCTGCCACGACTTGATCATATGCGGGGGGAGCGAAAGCTCCCCTTTCCGCTACGCTGCCGACATGGCCCAGACGGAAGCGCCCCAGGAGTCGGTCCGCGAGCTGGTCCGGGGCCTCAGCACCGAGGTCCGCGAACTGGTGGACGCCGAGGTGGCGCTGGCCAAGGCAGAGCTGCTGGCCACCCTGCGCCGGGCCGCCTGGGCGGCCGGGGGGGCGCTGCTGGCGCTGCTGGGGCTGGGAATCTTCCTCCTCTTCGCCGTCATCACCCTGGTGGAGTGGCTCCCCAACCACACCCTGGTGGCGGCCATGGTCGCGCTGGCGGGCCTGATCCTGGTGCTGGCCGGGGGGCTGGCGATCTGGACCCACCGCAGACTCTCTCCCCTCAACACGATCAAGAGCAGCCTTCAAGAGGACCTGGAGTGGGCGCGTCGACAGACCAAGCGCATAAAGAGGTAGCCGCCAGCCGGGCTCGCATCGACGGCCAACTCGACCTGCTCGAGGCCCGGCTCCGCTACGACCTCAACCCGCGGCGCCGGCTGCGCCGGGAGGGGCCCAAGCTGGCGGCGGCGGCCCTCGTCGTCTCCCTGGTCGCCGTCGCCTACGTGGCCCGGGCCCGGCGGCGGCGCCGGGCGGAGCGGACCGAGGAGGTGGACTGGATCGCGGCCATGCCCGAGGAGTGGCGGGCCCGGCTGGAGGAGCTGATCGCCGAGGCGGCGGACTCGGCCCCGGCCCGGGCGGGCCGCGAGCGCCGCCCCAGGAAGCGCCCGCTGCTGGCCAGCCTGGGGATCAAGGCGGCCCGGATGGCGGCGCCGGCCCTGATCTCAGCCGCCAGCGAGCGCGTCAGCCGGAGGGTGGGCGCGCCTCACTCGTAGCGGAGGACCTCCAGGGGCCTCACCCGCACCGGGCCCCAGGCCACCAGGGCGGCGGTGGCCACCGCCACCGCCATCGCTCCCAGGAGGATGGCCAGCGCCAGGGGGACGGGCAGGGCCAGGTTGAGCTTGAGCACGAGGCGGCCCAGGGGCAGGAGCACGGCGGCGATGGCCAGCATCCCGCCCATGGCGCCGAGGCCCGCCACGGTGGCCGTCTCCAGCAGCACCTGGGCGTAGACGCTGCCGCTGCTGAGCCCGACCGCCTTCTGGATCCCCATCTCGCGGCGCCGCTCGAGGAGGGAGAGGGCGACGGAGTTGGCGACGATCACGATCCCGGCGAGCAGGGCCAGGGAGGCGATGGCGGTGAGGAAGAGGATGGCGTTGTTGAGCACCTGGTCGATGATGAGGGTGAACTCGGCCAGGTTGACGACCTCGGCGCTGGGGTCGGCGCGGCGGAGCTGGGCCGAGACGGAGTTGGCCTTGGCCGGCGCCACCTTGAGCTCGACCACCTGGTCCAGGGTGCTGCCGCCGACCGCGGCGGCGGTGGCCCGGGTGGCCAGGATGGGGGCCAGATTGGTGCTGATGTTGATCCCGTGCCCGGTCCGCAGCACCGGTGAGTAGAAGCCGACCACGGTGAGGTCCACCGCCGCCGGGTGGCTGGCGAAGGGGTTCTCCACCCCGATCACATCGCCCGTCTTGAGCCGGTAGGGGGCCTGGCTCAGGGCGCTGCTGAGCAGCACGCCGTGGTCGGCCGAGTCCGAGGCGCGCAGCTGCCGGCCCTTGGTGATGTCGACCCGGGGCAGGCTGCCCTGGCCGACCGAGAAGCCCTGGATCCCGGCCAGCTCGGCCAGCGCCCGCTGGTCCCGCAGGGTGCTGCCCAGGCTGAGGAAGGGCTTGCCGTTGACGGTGAGCGGCGAGCTGGGGGCGGCGACGCTCAGCTGGACCCCGTTGGCGCTGACGCGCGAGGCCGCCTTCAGCAGCCGGTCCGCGCTCTGGGCGGGCGCCACCGCCACCACGTTGTAGGTGGTCGCCCGGGTGATCACCTGGTCGAGCTCGGTCCGGATGTCGCTGCCCAGGACCAGGATCAGGCCCACGGCGAAGACCCCGACGAAGAGGGCGACGGCGGTGGCCGCTGTCCTGGTCCGCTGCCGGCCGGCGGCGCGCAGGGCGAAGCGGACCACGGAGCGCAGGGACTTGGGCAGGAAGACCACGGCGAAGCCGAGCAGGGCGAAGACGATCAGCAGCAGGCCCACGGCTCGGAGGTCGGGGGCCAGGGCCAGGAGGACCGCGACCAGGAGCCCGCCCCCGACCAGCAGGACGTAGCTGGGGCTGAGCCGCTCGGGCACAGGAAGGACGCCGATCACGCGCAGCGCCAGGCTGAAGAGGCCGGTCAGGATCCCCAGCGCGACGGCGGTTCCCAGCAGCAGCCAGAGGGCCAGCGTGAGCGATCCCAGGATGGCCGAGGCCAGGAGCCAGAAGAGGATCCCGACCAGTGCCATGAGGGCCAGGCTGGAGCCGACCACGCCGGCGCTGGGCAGTCCCTCCTCGTCCCGGAGCACGGCCGCCGGCCGCACCCGGCTGAGGCGCACGATGGGGAGGAGGGCGAAGATGCAGGCGGTCGCCACTCCGATGCCGACCCCGGCCAGGATCACCTCCCAGCTGAGCGAGAAGTTGAGGGTGATGGCGGTCACCTGCTCCACCAGGAGGCGGACCGCGTCGGAGAGCCCGATCCCGGCCAGGGCGCCGAAGACGCCCCCGGCCAGCCCCAGCAGGGCCGCCTCGAGCCCGAAGAGGCTGTAGAGGTCGGAGCGCCGGTAGCCGCTGGTCTTGAGCATGGCGATCTCCAGCCGACGCCGGGCCAGGCTCACCTGCATGGTGTTGACGATCCCGATTCCGCCGATCAGCAGGGCCGCGAGGCCGGCGATGGAGAGGAACTGGGTGAGCTGCTGGCTGGCCTTCTGGTCGGACTGGAGCGCCTGCTTCACGGTCGAGACCGTGGCCAGGGGCAGGTCCCGGCGGATGGCGTGGGCCACGGAGCTGGCCTGGGCCGCGGTCCGGGTGGTGAGGTAGGCCTCGCCGTAGACCCGGGTCGCGCCCGGCGACAGCGCCCCGGCCAGCTGGGCCTCCGAGACGATCACGTCGTCGCTCATCCCGGCGGGCGGGCTCGCGGCCAGGATGCCACCCACGGTCCAGCGGATGGGGCCCTTGGCGTCGGTCACCTCGACGGTGGCGCGCTCCCCGACGTGGAGCTTGATGAGGCTGGCCACGCTGCCCGAGAGGATCATGGTCCCGGGCCGCTCCAGCAGCTGGTGGAAGGAGCCCAGGGCGCCGGGCTTGAGCGCCAGGTTCCCGACCAGGGGGAAGGTCTCGGGGTCGACCGCGTCCAGGGTCACGGCCAGGGCCTGCTGCCCGTGGCCGAGGAGGTTGGCCGTCTCCTCCCGCACCGCCGTGTAGCCGCTGATGCGGCCCTCGGCCCGGAGCCGGCGGAAGATGTCCAGCTGGGAGGCGGAGAAAGGCACCGCCACCGAGACCACCGAAACGTCGCCGCCGTTGGCCTGGCGGACGTTGGCGGTGAGGGAGGCGTTGACCATGGCCGCGGCCAGCTGCAGGCCGACGATGGCCATCACGCCGACGCCGATGCAGAAGCCCGCCAGCACGGTGCGGGTGCCGCCCCGTCGCAGGGAGCGGGTGGCGTAGTTGAAGTAGAGGCGGAGCTTCACCTCGCCCCCGCGCGAGGCCCGGGGGCGTCCCCCACCAGCATGCCGTCGGCGAGCTGCAGGGTGCGGGTGGCGTAGCGGCTCACGGCCGCGTCGTGGGTGGCGATGACGAAGGTGGTCCCGAGGTGCTCCCGCAGGCTCCAGAGCAGGTCCATCACCTCCTTGCCCTGGGTCGCGGCCAGGTTCCCCGTGGGTTCGTCGGCCACCAGCAGGGGCGGCTCGGTGGCCAGGGCCCGGGCGATGGCCACGCGCTGCTGCTCACCTCCGGAGAGCTGGTTGGGGCGGTGCTCCAGGCGGCTGGCCAGGCCCACCAGCCCGAGCAGGTCCTCGGCGCGTCGGGAGGGAGAGCCGCGCCAGCTGCCGGCGTATAGGGGCACCTCCACGTTCTCCCGGGCGGTGAGGGTGGGGATCAGGTTGAAGGCCTGGAAGACCATGCCCACGCTCCGGTTGCGGATCCCGGCCAGCTGGGACTCGTGCATCCGGGAAACGTCCACGCCGTTGAGCAGCACCTGGCCCGAGGTCGGGGTGTCGAGGCCGGTGATGCAGCCGAGCAGGGTGCTCTTGCCGCTCCCGGAGGGGCCCATCAGGGTCACGAACTCGCCCCTCTGGACGCCGAAGCTGATGTCGCGCAGGATCTCCAGCTCGGTGGCCCCGAGGCGCAGCGTGCGGCCCAGGTGGCGCGCCTCCAGGACCGGGGTCTGCCCGTCGGCGGACGGCCCTCCGCCGTCAGTGGGCAAGGCGGACGCCCCCGGGGTCGGCAAGGAGGCCCGGCCCGCCCCCGCCCGGCGACCACGTCACCGGGCTCCGGAGCGCCGCCCGGGGCCCGGGCTCGCTAGCTGGCACGTCCCATATATTGAGGGAGACTTGCTGACCAACGCTTGGCGCTCCGCCGAGCTCTCCATGCCGCGCCACGCCGACCTGGGGCCGGTGCAGCGGGCCCTGGCTCACCTGGCTGGCTGCGTGGACCTGGTGGGGCTCACCGACAACCACATGGCCCGGGCCCGGGTCTCTCCCCTGGCCGCCCTGCCCGAGTGCGACCGGCTCGGCGTGGGCGCCGTGCTCCACCTCTCCTGCCGGGACCGGGGCCAGTTGGCGCTCCGGCAGCAGGTGCTGGGGGCGGCGGCGCTGGGAGCGGAGGGCGTGCTCGTCGTCCGGGGCGATCCGGGCGGGGCCCCGCTCGGCCCCGGGTGCCGCCCCACGGAGGTGCTGCAGCTGATCCCGGAGTGGGCGGCCCCGCACACGCTCCTCCGCGGGGCGGTGGTCAGCCCCTTCGCGGACCGGGGCCGCCAGCTCCGCCTGGTGGAGCGCAAGGCGGCGGCGGGGCTGGATTTCGTCCAGACCCAGATGGTCTTCGACCTGGGCCGCTTCGACGGCTTCCTCCGCGACCTGGCCCAGGTCCTGCCCCCCGAGACGGCCGTCTTCGCCAGCGTCGGCATCCTGCGCTCCGCCCGGAACCTGGACTTCGTGCTGCGGGCGATCCCCGACTGCCCCGTTCCCGAGGGGCTGGCGCGCCGGATCCGCGACGGTGACGGGGTGGGAGTGGCGGCCGAGCTGGCGGCCGAGATCG
>JASHRA010000072.1 GCA_030038765.1 Candidatus Dormiibacterota bacterium
AAGGGGGCGCTGGCCGTGGCGTCTGAGGCGGGTGCCGCCATCCCGGTGCGTCGCACCTTCGTCGAGGAGGGCACGAGGCAGCGCTACGAGTTGATGGAGCTGGCCCAGGGCATGCCCGACGTGATCGCGCTGGGGCGGGGGGACCCGGACCTGCCCACGCCGGCCCACGTTGTGGCGGCGGCCAAGCGGGCCATGGACGAGGGCGTGGACGCCGTCTCCGATGCCGCGGGCCTGCCCGAGCTGCGCTCGGCCATCGCCGCCAAGCTCCGCCGGGAGAACGGCGTCAGCGTGGACCCGGAGACCGACGTGGTGGTCACCACCGGGGGCCAGGAGGCCATGTACCTGGCCGTCCAGGCCCTGCTTCAGCCCGGTGACGAGATCCTGGTCCCCGACCCTCGATACAGCTCCTACGACGTCGCCATCGAGATGGCCGGAGCCCGCATGGCGATGGTGCCGACCTCGCCAGCGGACGGCTTCCAGCTCCACGCCGAGGACGTCGCCGCCGCGCTCACCGAGCGCAGCCGCTGCCTGCTCCTGATCTCCCCGAGCAACCCCACCGCCGGGGTGCTCTCCGAGCAGAGCCTGCGCCAGGTCTGCCAGCTGGCCCGGGAGCACGACCTCACGGTCATCTCGGACGAGATCTACGAGAAGCTGCTCTATGAGGACGCGAGGCACGTCAGCGTGGCCTCGCTGCCGGGGATGGGGGCTCGGACAGTCACCCTAAACGGCTTCTCGAAGACCTTCTGCATGACCGGCTGGAGGCTGGGCTACCTGGCCGGGCCGGCCCCGGTAATGGCCGAGGTGAGGCGCCTCAAGTCCCTGGTCAGCCGCTGTGCCCCGGTGGTCTCGCAGCGGGCCGGCGTGGCCGCCCTGGAGGGGCCCATGGAGTTCCTCTCCGAGTACCTCGAGGTCTACGCCCGGCGCCGGGAGCTGGTGCTCTCGGGCCTGGACCGGATGGGGTTCAGATACAGCCGCCCCATGGGCGCCTTCTACGTCTTCGTCGACGCCTCCTCGATCGGCACCAGCGCCCTCGAGCTCTCCCGGCGCCTGCTCCAGGAGGCCCACGTGCTGATCTTCCCCGGGACCGGCTTCGGGGAGCGCTGGAGCGAGTTCCTGCGCATCTCCTGGGTCCAGCCCGAGACCGAGATCGCCGAGGCCCTGGAGCGCATGCAGCGGTGCCTCGGGGGTGGACGTGGCTGAGCCCTCGCGCTTCCACGTCTCCTGGCTGGAGCGCCGGCCCCCGGAGGACCTGGAGCTGGCCCGCTCCCTGGCCCCGTCGTGGATGGAGGTCGAGGCCGTGCCCCTGGGATCGGATGGGCTCCCGGCCGCCCAGGACCGAGGGCGGCTGGCCACGGCCCAGGCGCTGCTGGTGCAGCGAAGCCCGGTCTCGGAGCGGCTGCTGGCGCTGGCGCCCCGGGTCCGTTTGGTCCAGCTCTACGGGGTCCGCGACGAGGGCATCGACCGGGAGGCGGCGCGGCGCCGTGGGATACAGGTGTCCACCACCCACCTGCGCGGCTGCATCGCCGTCGCCGAGCTGGCCATGACGCTGGTCCTGGCCCTCTCCAAGAGCCTGCTGCGGGCGGACCGGCTGACCCGGGAGGGGGCCTACCGCGAGCTGGATCTGGAGCCCCGCCTCACCGACCAGCGCAGCCACGCCTTCCAGTGGATGGGTCTGGCGCCGCTCTTCGAGGTCCGGGGTCGACGGCTTGGCATCTACGGCCTCGGCGAGATCGGGACCGAGCTGGCCCTGCGCGCCCGCGCCTTCGGCATGGAGGTCGGCTACACCAAGCGCCGGCGCCTGCCTGGGCCGGCCGAGCGCAGGCTGGGGGTGCGGTGGATGGAGCCGGACGCGCTCTTCCGGGGCTCGGATTTCGTGGCCCTGACCCTGCCCTACGCCCCCGATGTGCACCACCTGGTGGGGGCCAGGGAGCTGGCCCTGATGCCGGAGTCCACCTACCTGGTCAACGTGGCCCGGGGTCCGCTGGTGGACGAGGCGGCCCTGGCCCGGGCCCTGGAGCGGGGGGAGATCGCGGGGGCGGCGCTGGACGTCTTCGAGCTGGAGCCGCTGCCCCAGGACAGCCCGCTCACCCGCTCGCCCCGGGTCCTGCTCACGCCCCACATCGGGGGCGGCTCCGGAGGGGCCCGGGAAAAGCAGCTGGCGGACGTTCTGGCGGCCGTCGCCAGCTTCGCCGAGCGGGAGGGGAGGGAGGTGTCGGCAGTCCAAGCGGGAGGCGAGAGCCATGGTTGAGACGAACGCCGAGCGGCTGGTGGAGGTCTCGGTGGGGGGCCAGGTCTGGCCCCCGGCGGCGGAGAAGAACCCCTACAAGGTGGACTCGGAGGGGATTCCGGCGGTGACCCTGGGCATGGCCGGGATCTGCTTCACCCACCGGGCCGGTGACCCTGCCCTGGGCTGGGAGGCGGACCACCTCGAGCCCGCCGTCTCCATCCGCCATCCCCTGCCCGGCCCCGAGCACGCCCTCCATTACCTCGTGTGCATCGGCAACCAGGCGGTGGTCACCTCGGGCGCCTGCGCCGGGGCCCGAGGCGTGGTCACCGGGGAGCACGCCCACGTGCTGGTGGATTTCCCGCCCCCGGACATCGAGCTGCTGACCATCGGGGACCGGATCCAGATCCGGGCCCTGGGCCTGGGCCTGCGCCTCACCGCCCACCCCGGGATCGTGGTCCACAAGTGCAGCCCGCGGCTGATCCAGAGCCTGCAGCTGCGCGAGCTTCCCGATGGGCGGCTCCAGGTCCCGGTGGTGGCGGAGCTGCCCTCACGCATGATGGGCTCAGGCGGCGAGCTCAACGCCGACTACGTGGACCAGGACTTCATGACCCAGGACCGCGTCGAGCTCCATCGCCTGGGCCTGGACCGGCTCCGCATCGGTGACCTGGTGGCGGTGCCGGACCAGAACCACACCTTCGGCCGGGGCTACCGCCAGGGGGCCATGACCATCGGGCTGGTGATCCACGGCGACTCGGCCTGGACCGGCCACGGACCCGGGATCCTCGACCTCATGTCAAGCCTCGATGGCGAGATCGAACCACTCGTCGACCCCGACTCCAACATCGCCCTGCGCCTGGGTCTGCGCACGGGAGAGGAGATGGCGGCCCGGGTTCGCCCCGAGCGGGCCAGCTCCTACGCCCATGTGTCCTAGGCAGTCCGTGCAGTCAACGGAATCAACCCCGGCCCCCGGCTCCGGGACCGGGCTTCGGAGGTGAGCCAGTGCTGACAGACAATCGCGAGCAGCTGGTCGGGATCGGGATCCAGGGCACGGTGCTGCCCCCGGAGTGCCCTCCCCTCCCGGCCTCCCCCTACCAGATCGCCGCCGACGGCACCCCCTATCTGCTGCCGCCGCCGGGAGGCATCGTCTACAACGTGCGCCTGGGCGATTCCGCCCTCGGCTGGCTGGCCGACATGGTCCAGCCCGGGGTCAGCATCCGCAGCCCCCAGGACCCGGCCAACAACGCCCTCAACACCCTGGCCTGCCTGGGCGACGAGGCCCGGGTCGTCTCGGGGGCGGCGCTGGGGGCCCGCGGGGTGGTGGTGGGCAAGAGCGGCCGCTTCGCCGAGCATGTGATCCTCCACTTCGGCCGCTCGGACCTGGAGAGGATCGCCCTCGAGGACAGGATCCTGGTCCGGGCCCTGGGACGCAGCCTCAGCCTCCAGAGCCATCCCCGCATCCAGCTCAAGAGCATCTCCCCCCGGCTGCTCGACGCCCTGGAGCCGGAGGACCTGGGGGAGGGTCGGCTCGCCGTCCCGGTGCGGGCCGTGGTGCCCGCCGAGCTGGCCGGCGCCGGCGCCGGGCTGGGCAGTGAGGGGGGCTGCGTCCAGATCCAGACCGAGGACCGGGAGGCGCTCGAGCGCAACGGCTTGCAAGACCTGCGGCTGGGCGACGTGGTCGCCTTCCACGACTACGACTGCCGCTGGGGCAACGGCTTCCTCCGCGGCGCCGTGACGGTCGGGGTGGTGGTGCACGGAGACAGCCCGCGCAGCGGCTTCGGCCCCGGCGTGACACCCCTCCTGGCGGCGGTGGGGGAGGCCATCGAGCCCCGCCTGACCGAGAGTCGCAACCTCGTCGACCTGCTCCGGCTGCCCGACTGAGAGTGGCCCCACCAGTGCGCGGCGGCCGGCTGCGGGGCCGGGTGGCCCTGGTCACCGGGGCCGGGGCCGGACTGGGCCGGGCCACCGCCCTCCACCTGGCCCGGGAGGGGGGCCGGGTGGCCGCGCTGTCGCTGCTGCCGGAGGAGGTCTCCTCGCTGCGCTCGGAGGCCGCCGCGGAGGGGCTGGAGCTGCTCGCCCTGGAGGCTGACGTGGGCGACGCCGAGCAGGTGGAGGCGGCCGTGGGCAGGGCGCTGGCTGCCCTGGGCCCGGTCGACCTGCTGATCAACAACGCCGGCGTGATCTTGGTCAGGCCGATCGAGGAGACCCCGGTGGCGGAGTGGGATCGGGTGCTCCGGACCAACCTCCGGGGCGCCTTCCTCACCTGCCGGGCCCTGGTGCCGCAGATGAAGGCGCAGCGTCGCGGCCTCATCGTCAACGTCTCCTCTCTGTCCGGGGTCCAGGGCTTCACCGGGGAGAGCGCCTACTGTCCCTCCAAGTTCGGCCTTGAGGGCCTGACCAAGACGCTTGCGCTGGAACTTCGCCCCTTCGGCGTCTGGGCGGTCAGCGTCACTCCCGGGGCGGGAATGCACACGCCCATGTCGGAGACCACCTACACCCCGGAGCAGCGAGCCACCTGGAGGGATCCGGCGGAGCTG
>JASHRA010000073.1 GCA_030038765.1 Candidatus Dormiibacterota bacterium
CCCGCGCCGAGTGAGCCGCGCCGGGGGCCAGCTCCAGCCAGTCCCCGGGGCCGAGCTCCAGCTCCGCCCCGCCCCCCAGCTGGAACGTGATCTGGCCGGAGAGGCAGCAGAGCAGCTTGCGCTCGGGGTGGCGGTGGAGCTCGAAGGTGACACCCGGCCCCACACCCCAGGGGCGGGGGCTGGCGCCCAGGCGGCGGATCTCCTCCGCCGCCTGGGCCGCGCTGGGGGGATCGGGGCTCAGCGGGGCTCGCGGAGGAAGGCGGGGATGTCCACCTCCTCGTACTGGTTGGGGTTCTCGCGCTGGGGCTGGCGGGCCCGCTCCGGGAGCGGCTCCTGGAGGTCCTGGGGCCGGACCATGTTGTAGCGCTCCGCCAGCTGGGGGTCGATGTTGGCGGTGGGGTTGAAGCCGGTGGCGATGACGGTGATCTTGACGTCGCCGCCCATGCGGTCGTCGAGGACGGCCCCGAAGATGATGTTGGCGCTCTCGTCGGCCGACTGGCGGATCAGCTCGCAGGCCTCGTGGACCTCGTAGAGGGTGAGGTCGGGGCTGGCCGTGATGTTGAGCAGGATGCCCCGGGCGCCGGCGATCGAGGTCTCCAGCAGCTGGCTGCTGACGGCGTCGCGGGCGGCGTCCTGGGAGCGGTTGTCGCCGCTGCCGTAGCCGATCCCCATGAGGGCCGCGCCCTGGCCCATCATGACCGCCTTGACGTCGGCGAAATCGAGGTTGATGAGGCCGGGGAAGACGATCAGGTCGCTGATCCCCTGGACCCCCTGGCGGAGCACGTCGTCGGCCTTCCGGAAGGCGTCGACCATGGTCGTCTTGCGGTCGGTGACGGCGATCAGGCGGTCGTTGGGGATGGTGATCAGGGTGTCGACCCGGCCCGAGAGGGCCTCGATGCCGTGCTCGGCCGACTCCTCCCGCTTGCGCCCCTCGAACTTGAAGGGCTTGGTCACGACGCCGATGGTGAGGGCGCCGCTGGAGCGGGCGATCTCGGCGATGATGGGCGCCCCTCCGGTGCCGGTGCCGCCCCCCATGCCGGCCGTGACGAAGACCATGTCGGCGTCGTGGAGCAGGCTGGAGAGCTCGTCCCGCGACTCCTCCGCGGCCATCTCCCCGACCTCGGGGTCACCGCCGGCGCCGAGGCCCCTCGTCACCTTGCGGCCGATGTGCACCTTGGTCGGGGCCTCGGAGGTCTGGAGCGCCTGCTGGTCGGTGTTGACGGCGATGAAGTCGACACCCCGCAGCTTGGCCCGGATCATCCGGTTGACCGCGTTGCTGCCGCCGCCGCCCACCCCGATGACCTTGATGCGGGCATTGCCCTGGGTGGTGGGATCCAAGTCGTCTTGAAGCATCGCTGTCTCCCTCGATTCAGAACAGCTCGTGGAGCCAGCGGTTGAGCCGGCCCGCGCTGCGGGTGTTCCTGACGTTGCCGTGGCCACCCCGGCTGCTGGAGCGCTGGCCCCAGCGGAGCAGGCCCACGGCGGCGGCGTGCTCGGGCAGTCCCAACTGGTCGGCGAGCCCGCCCAGCCCCTCGGGCACGGCCAGGCGCACCGGCATCTCCAGGATCTCGTGGACGCAGGCGGCGAAGCCGCGGAGCCGGGCCCCGCCCCCGGTGAGGACCAGCTTGGGCAGCCCCTCGCTCTCCTCCTCGAGGGCCTGGCCGATCATCTGGGCCATCTCCCGGGCCCGGGGCTCGACGATCTGCGCCAGCCAGCGCCGGGGCACCTCCTCGGCGCCCACGTGGGAGCGGCCCACCACCGTCACCATCTCGTCGATGAGGACCTGCTCGGGGTCGCAGTGGCCGTGCCGGCACTTCAGCACCTCGGCCTCCTCCTGGTCGCAGTGCAGCCCGGTGGCGAGGTCGTTGGTGACGTTCTGGCCTCCCACCGGCAGCACCTCGACGCGGCGGATGGTGCCGCCCCAGAAGATGGCCACGTTGGTGGTGCCGGCGCCCACGTCCACCACCGCCACCCCCGAGGCCAGCTCCGAGTCCCGCAGCACTCCCTCGGCCGAGGCCAGGGGCTGGACCACGACGTCGTCGATGCGCAGGCCGGCGCTGTGGGCGCAGTCGACCAGGGCGGCCAGGTGGGCGCTGGAGGCGAGCACCAGCTCCGCCTCCACCGAGAGCCGCGAGCCCTGCACCCCGCGCGGGTCCCGCAGGCCGGCGCGCTCGTCCACCTGGTACTGCCGGGGGATGAGATGGATCACCTCCTCCCCCTCCAGGCCGGGCACGGCCCGGCTCGCCTGGAGCACGCGGTTGAGGTCCGACGAGCCCACCGTCCCGCCCCGCGAGGTGACCGAGACGACGGCCTGGCTGGATCGGCTGCTGATGTGTCGGCCGCTGAGGGTGAGGAGCGCCGAGTCGATCTCGACGCCGCTGGCGCGCTCGGCCGCGTCCAGGGACTTGGAGATGGACTGGGTGGCCGCGTCCGGGTCGGTGATGGCGCCCTTGCGCACCCCGCTGGAGGGTGCCTCACCCACCCCCAGCACCCGGAGCACGTCACCGTCGTCCTCGGCCACGGCGCAGCAGACCTTGGCGCTGCCCAGGTCAACGCCCACGAGGCGCCGGTTGCTCACCTCAGGGCGAGCCCGGGCAGCGGGGCCGGGCCGGCTCGGAGCGCTCTGTCATCAAGGGATCGGCAAGGGTGGTGGGAGGGCTCTGTGGGCGGGGGTTTGATGTTCAACTTCGAAGCCGTGAGCGCCGCGGGCGACCGGGCGAGCGGCGCCCAAGAGGCCATCGCGCAGTGTATCGGCCGGGGACCACCGGCACAAGGCCCGCAGGCGGCCGAAACCACATCATCTTGTGGCACCGGCGGCCCCGAGCCCCCGCTTCTTGGGGATGGGAGGCGGGCGGCGGTCACGGGCTGACCACCACCTGGGAGGGATCTTCCAGGTAGATGTCCTTGATGCCCGGGCCCTTGAGGTTCACCTGCCCCGCCAGGGCCCGCAGCGCCTCCAGCTTGGGGGCGAGGGAGCTGATCTGGGAGGGGGTCAGCGCCAGGCCCAGGTCGGCGGTCCAGCCGGCGCTGCTGACGATCTCCAGGGCGCCCGCCTTGGTGATCTCGAAACGTCGCACCGAGACGCCGTAGCTGGCGGGGAAGACGCGGGCCAGCTGGACCAGGGCCGCGCTGAGGCGCGAGGGTAGCACCACCTGCCCCGGGCTGGCCGCCTCCACCGAGCGCCGGTCCACCAGCCGGGGGAGGCCGCCGAGGTCGATCCGCCCGGGGCCGGCCAGGACCGCCCCGCTGGCCGCCAGGGGCTGGCTCCAGGGTCCCCGCTGGTAGGCGAGGGCGGGCGGCAGCGGCGTCACCGAGAGGACCAGGGTGCTGGGCCAGCGGACCTCCACCGAGGCCCGCTCCACCCAGGGCTCGGCGAGCAGGTTGCGGGTCATGGCCGAGCTGTCCAGGAGCAGGGTGCTCTCGCCCAGGCGGGCCCCGGAGGCGGCCAGAAGGGTGCCGGTCGAGACCACCGACGAGCCCACCACCTCCACCCTCTG
>JASHRA010000074.1 GCA_030038765.1 Candidatus Dormiibacterota bacterium
GAGCAGGGGGCGGCCATCCTCACCGTCGACTTCAACCTCGACCGCGTGGCCCAGATCGAGGGCCTCACCGTGCTCAACCTCAACCAGCTCGCCACCGCCCTGCGGCCGGCCCTGGTGCCGGGTGAGCGCCTGGACGTGGACGTGGTCAAGGAGGGCCGTGAGGCGGACCAGGGGGTCGGCTACCTGGAGGACGGCACCATGCTGGTGGTGGAGGGAGGTCGCTCCCATCTCGGGGAGCGGATCGGGGTCACGGTCCGGAGCGTGATCCAGACCGCCTCCGGGCGGATGGTCTTCGTCCAGACCGCGGAGGCCGAGGAGCAGGCCGCCGAGGGCAGGGCGGTGCTCGGCCGGGGCGGGCGACGGGACCGGGCCAGCGGGCGTCGCGAGCGTTGAGCGGGGGAGCGGGGGAGGACGGCACCACGGCGGTGGTGCCGGCGGCGGGCTCCAGCTCCCGCTTCGGCGGGGCCAAGCTCTGGGCCGACCTCGGCGGCCAGCCGGTGCTGGCGTGGGTGCTGCGGGCCCTGGGCGACCCCGCCAGCGGCGTCGACGAGCTGGTCGTGGTGGCCGTCGCGGAGGACCACCGCCGGGTCCTGGAGCTGGCCACGGCGGCCGCTCCCCGGCTCGGCTGCCGTTGCGTCGAGGGCGGCGTGAGGCGCCAGGAGTCGGTGCGGCGCGGGCTCAGCGCCTGCTCCCGCCAGCTGGTGCTGATCCACGACGGGGCCCGCCCGGGGCTGACCCCGGAGCTGTGCGCCCAGGTGCTGCGGGCGGCCCGCGAGGTGGGCGCGGCCAGCGCCTGCATCCCGGTCTCGGACAGCACCGCCAGGCTCAGCGGGGCGCACCTCACCGAGGTCCTGCCGCGGGCCCAGCTGGCGGCCATCCAGACCCCCCAGGCCTTCCGCACCGAGCTCCTGCGCCGGGCCCACCAGGAGGCCCTGCGGCTGGGCCGGGACGCGGACGACGACGCCGCCCTGGTGCTGGCCCTGGGGGAGACGGTGGCGGCGGTCCGCGGCGACCCCCGCAACCTCAAGGTGACGCGGAACGAGGACCTGCTGGCCCTGCGCAGCTGGCTCTCGCCCGGGGCCGGGGGCCGGCAGTGGGCCTGAGGCCGATCCCCGGGCTGGGCCTGGGGGTCGACGTGCACCGCTTCGGCGGCGCCGGGCCGCTCCTCCTGGGCGGCGTCGCGGTGGAGCACCCGACCGGGCTCCTGGGGCACTCCGACGGCGACGCCCTCTGCCATGCCGTGGCCGACGCCCTGCTCGGCGCCGCCGGCCTCGGCGATCTGGGGCAGCACTTCCCCTCGGACGACGAGCGCTGGCGCGGCGCCTCGTCGCTGGAGCTGCTGCGGCTGGTGGGGGAGCGGCTGCGCGCGGAGGGCCTGGTGGCGGCCGGGATCGACTCCACCGTGGTCGCCGAGGCGCCCCGGCTGGGGCCGTTCCGCGAGCTCATGGCGGCCACCATGGCCGGGGTCCTGGGGCTGGACCCGGCCCGGCTCTCGGTCAAGGTGAAGTCCAGCGACGGGCTCGGCCTCACCGGCCGCGGTGAGGGGGTGGCGGCCCTGGCCGTGGCCCGGGTGAGCGCCGGCTCCGAGGGGAGCGTCTAGCCGTGGGCCTGCGCCTCTACAACACCATGAGCCAGACGGTGGAGGAGCTGCGGCCGCTGGAGCCGGGTCGGGTGCGCATGTACACCTGCGGCCCCACCGTCCACGACCGGGCCCACATCGGCAACTTCCGCACCTACCTGGCGGAGGACCTGCTCCGCCGTCACCTGGAGGCCCGGGGGCTGAAGGTCCACCAGGTGATGAACATCACCGACGTCGACGACAAGATCATCGCCAAGGCGGCGGCTGCGGGCAAGAGCCTCTCCGACTTCACCGCGCCCTACGTCAGCGCCTTCTTCTCCGACCTCCAGCTGCTCTCCATCCAGCCCGCCCAGGAGCTGCCCCGGGCCACCGAGTACCTGGGGCCGATGGTGGCGCTGGTGCAGCGTCTGGTGGACAGCGGGCACGCCTACCAGAGCGACGGCTCGGTCTACTTCCGGGTCTCCTCCTTCCCCGGCTACGGCAAGCTCACGCACCTGGAGGCGGCCGGTCTGCGGGCCGGGGCCAGCGGGCGGGTCGACGCCGACGAGTACGAGGTCAAGGAGGCGGTGGGCGACTTCGCGGTCTGGAAGGGGGCCCCGGAGGGCGGGCCGGCGGCCTGGCCCTCGCCCTTCGGGCGGGGCCGCCCGGGTTGGCACCTCGAGTGCTCGGCCATGGCCATGGAGCTGCTGGGCCCGTCCTTCGACATCCACTGCGGCGGCGTCGACAACAAGTTCCCCCACCACGAGAACGAGATCGCCCAGTGCGAGAGCGTCACCGGCCTGCCCCTGGCCCAGCTCTGGTTCCACGTCGAGCACCTGCTGGCCGCCGGGGGCAAGATGGCCAAGTCGCTGGGCAACTTCGTCACCCTGGACCAACTGCTGGAGCGGGGACACAGCCCGCTGGCCATCCGCTACCACCTGCTCAGCAACACCCACTACCGCCAGAAGCTGCACTTCCGCGAGGAGGACCTGGTGGGGGCCGCCCAGTCCCTGGAGCGGCTGGCCACCTTCTGGCGCCGCTGCTCCGCTCCCTCGCCGGCGGGGCTCGGCCCGGGCGGCTCCGGCGACCCCCTGGTGGCGGCCGCCCAGCGCGCGCGCGACCGCTTCGAGGCGGCCCTGGACGACGACCTCAACCTGCCCAAGGCGGTGGGCTCGCTGCACGAGCTGATGCGCGAGGGCAACCGCTTCCTGGACCAGGGGCGGGCCGGGTCCGGCGGCTGCGTCGCCGCCATCGCCACCCTGCGCGCCGCCGACAGCCGCCTGGCGGTGGTGGAGCGGGCCGCGGTCGGGGAGGAGCCCGAGCTCTCCCCGGAGGAGCGGGGACTGCTCGAGCGCCGCGAGGAGGCCCGCCGCCAGGGCCACTTCTCCAAGGCGGACCGGCTCCGGGACGAGCTGCTGGAGCGCGGCCTCGTGGTCGAGGACACCAAGGAAGGCACGCGCTGGCGCCGACTCTGATGCCGGAGGTCCTCTATGGCCGCAACCCGGTGCTGGAGGCGCTCCGCGCCGGCCGCCGCATCCGCCGCCTGCTGCTGGCCCCCGGGCTCGCGCCCGACCGCCGCCTGGAGGAGATCCTGGACCGGGCCTCCGGCGCCGGGGTGGCGGCGGAGCCGACGCCGCGCCCCCGGCTCAGCGACGTGGCCCACACCGAGCACCACCAGGGCGTGGCCGCCTACTTCGACTCCAGGCAGCTGGAGTCGGGAGCGGCGCTCACCTCCCTGGCCCGGGCGACGAGCCCGGACTGGGCGCCCCTGCTGCTCTGCCTGGACGGGGTCCAGGACCCGCAGAACCTGGGCGCCCTGGGGCGCAGCGCGGAGGCCCTGGGGGTCACCGGCATGGTGCTGCCCCGGCACCGCGGGGCGCCGCTGTCCGGGGCCGCGGTCAAGGCCAGCGCCGGGGCCATCGAGCACCTCAGGCTGGTGCGGGTGGTGAACCTCTTCCAGGCCCTCCGGGAGCTCCAGGGACTGGGGCTGCTGGTCCTGGGGCTGGCCGTCGAGGGCGCCCAGGCGCTGGGGGACGTCGACCTGAGCGGACCCCTGGCGGTGGTGGTGGGGGCCGAGGGGAGGGGTCTCCGGCCGCTGGTGCGGCGCGGCTGTGACCTCCTGGTCCGCATCCCCATGGGCGGCCGGGTGCAGTCGCTCAACGCCGCCGCAGCCGGCTCGGTGCTCCTCTACGAGGTGGCGAGGCAGCGCGGCTTCCACTTCCCCCTCCGGCCCTCCGGCTGAGCCGGGGGGCGGGGGCTCCCGCGCCGGCCCGCGGCCCCGATCAGGCTCCGGGCGAGGCCCCGGCCGGGGCCTCGCCCGGAGCCTGATCGGGGCCGCGGGCCGGCGCGGGAGCCCCCGCCCCCCGGCTCAGCCGGAGGGCCGGAGGGGGAAGTGGAAGCCGCGCTGCCTCGCCACCTCGTAGAGGAGCACCGAGCCGGCTGCGGCGGCGTTGAGCGACTGCACCCGGCCGCCCATGGGGATGCGGACCAGGAGGTCACAGCCGCGCCGCACCAGCGGCCGGAGACCCCTCCCCTCGGCCCCCACCACCACCGCCAGGGGTCCGCTCAGGTCGACGTCCCCCAGCGCCTGGGCGCCCTCGACGGCCAGCCCCAGGACCAGCAGCCCCAGTCCCTGGAGCTCCCGGAGGGCCTGGAAGAGGTTCACCACCCGCACCAGCCTGAGGTGCTCGATGGCCCCGGCGCTGGCCTTGACCGCGGCCCCGGACAGCGGCGCCCCGCGGTGCCGGGGCAGCACCATGCCGGTGACCCCCAGGGCCTCCGCGCTGCGCCCCAGGGCGCCCAGGTTCTGCGGGTCCTGGACCCCGTCCAGGCAGAGCAGCAGGGGCGCCCAGTCCGGGCTCGTCGCCCGGGCCAGGGAGGTGAGCGCCGCTCCCGACTCCAGCTGCCTGGAGTCGAAGTAGGCGGCCACGCCCTGGTGGTGCTCGGTGTGGGCCACGTCGCTGAGCCGGGGGCGCGGCGTCGGCTCCGCCGCCACCCCGGCGCCGGAGGCCCGGTCCAGGATCTCCTCCAGGCGGCGGTCGGGCGCGAGCCCGGGGGCCAGCAGCAGGCGGCGGATGCGGCGGCCGGCGCGGAGCGCCTCCAGCACCGGGTTGCGGCCATAGAGGACCTCCGGCATCAGAGTCGGCGCCAGCGCGTGCCTTCCTTGGTGTCCTCGACCACGAGGCCGCGCTCCAGCAGCTCGTCCCGGAGCCGGTCCGCCTTGGAGAAGTGGCCCTGGCGGCGGGCCTCCTCGCGGCGCTCGAGCAGTCCCCGCTCCTCCGGGGAGAGCTCGGGCTCCTCCCCGACCGCGG
Source organism: Candidatus Dormiibacterota bacterium (assembly GCA_030038765.1). GTDB lineage: Bacteria > Chloroflexota > Dormibacteria > Aeolococcales > Bog-877 > Bog-877. The sequence goes on from JASHRA010000074.1 coordinate 4,870, forward strand.
CCCGCTCCACCACCGCCAGGCGGCTGTCGGCGGCGCGCAGGGTGGCGATGGCGGCGACGCAGCCGCCGGACCCGGCCCGCCCCTGGTCCAGGAAGCGGTTGCCCTCGCGCATCAGCTCGTGCAGCGAGCCCACCGCCTTGGGCAGGTTGAGGTCGTCGTCCAGGGCCGCCTCGAAGCGGTCGCGCGCGCGCTGGGCGGCCGCCACCAGGGGGTCGCCGGAGCCGCCCGGGCCGAGCCCCGCCGGCGAGGGAGCGGAGCAGCGGCGCCAGAAGGTGGCCAGCCGCTCCAGGGACTGGGCGGCCCCCACCAGGTCCTCCTCGCGGAAGTGCAGCTTCTGGCGGTAGTGGGTGTTGCTGAGCAGGTGGTAGCGGATGGCCAGCGGGCTGTGTCCCCGCTCCAGCAGTTGGTCCAGGGTGACGAAGTTGCCCAGCGACTTGGCCATCTTGCCCCCGGCGGCCAGCAGGTGCTCGACGTGGAACCAGAGCTGGGCCAGGGGCAGGCCGGTGACGCTCTCGCACTGGGCGATCTCGTTCTCGTGGTGGGGGAACTTGTTGTCGACGCCGCCGCAGTGGATGTCGAAGGACGGGCCCAGCAGCTCCATGGCCATGGCCGAGCACTCGAGGTGCCAACCCGGGCGGCCCCGCCCGAAGGGCGAGGGCCAGGCCGCCGGCCCGCCCTCCGGGGCCCCCTTCCAGACCGCGAAGTCGCCCACCGCCTCCTTGACCTCGTACTCGTCGGCGTCGACCCGCCCGCTGGCCCCGGCCCGCAGACCGGCCGCCTCCAGGTGCGTGAGCTTGCCGTAGCCGGGGAAGGAGGAGACCCGGAAGTAGACCGAGCCGTCGCTCTGGTAGGCGTGCCCGCTGTCCACCAGACGCTGCACCAGCGCCACCATCGGCCCCAGGTACTCGGTGGCCCGGGGCAGCTCCTGGGCGGGCTGGATGGAGAGCAGCTGGAGGTCGGAGAAGAAGGCGCTGACGTAGGGCGCGGTGAAGTCGGAGAGGCTCTTGCCCGCAGCCGCCGCCTTGGCGATGATCTTGTCGTCGACGTCGGTGATGTTCATCACCTGGTGGACCTTCAGCCCCCGGGCCTCCAGGTGACGGCGGAGCAGGTCCTCCGCCAGGTAGGTGCGGAAGTTGCCGATGTGGGCCCGGTCGTGGACGGTGGGGCCGCAGGTGTACATGCGCACCCGACCCGGCTCCAGCGGCCGCAGCTCCTCCACCGTCTGGCTCATGGTGTTGTAGAGGCGCAGGCCCACGGCTAGACGCTCCCCTCGGAGCCGGCGCTCACCCGGGCCACGGCCAGGGCCGCCACCCCCTCACCGCGGCCGGTGAGGCCGAGCCCGTCGCTGGACTTCACCTTGACCGAGAGCCGGGCCGGGTCCAGCCCCAGGACCCCGGCCATGGTGGCCGCCATGAGCTCGCGGAACGGCCCCAGCCGGGGCGCCTCGGCGACCACGGTGGAGTCGATCCCGGCCGCCACCAGGCCCTCCGCGCGCAGCCGCTCCCCCACCAGCCGCAGCAGCTCCAGCGACGAGGCGCCGCGCCAGCGCTCGTCGTCCGAGGGGAAGTGCTGCCCCAGATCGCCGAGGCCGGCGGCGCCGAGCAGGGCGTCGGCCACGGCATGGCAGAGGGCGTCGCCGTCGGAGTGCCCCAGGAGCCCGGTCGGGTGCTCCACCGCGACGCCGCCCAGGAGGAGCGGCCCGGCGCCGCCGAAGCGGTGCACGTCGACCCCCAGGCCCAGCCCGGGGATCGGCCTCAGGCCCACTGCCGGCCCCCGGCCCCGGGCGAGAGCCAGCTGCGCAGGGCCAGCAGGTCCTCGTTCCGCGTCACCTTGAGGTTGCGGGGGTCGCCGCGGACCGCCGCCACCGTCTCCCCCAGGGCCAGCACCAGGGCGGCGTCGTCGTCCGCGTCCCGGCCCAGCCGCAGGGCCTCCTGGTGGGCCCGGCGCAGGAGCTCGGTGCGGAAGGCCTGGGGGGTCTGGATGGCCGCCAGCTGGGCCCGCGGCAGGACCTCGGTGAGGTGCGCCCCGCTGAGCCTGGCGGTGCTGTCCGAGACCGGGATGCAGGCGCTGGCCGCGCCCACCTCGCGGGCCGCCCGCAGCACCTGGGCGCACAGCTCCGGGGTCAGCCCCGGGCGGGCCCCGTCGTGGATCAGCACCAGCTGGCGGGAGCAGGCGCTGAGCCCGCGCCGCACCGACTCCTGGCGCCTCACGCCGCCCTCGACGCAACGGCAGCCGAGCCGGGGAGCGGCCGCCGTGGCCAGCTCCAGGACCCGGCGGTGGTCCTCCGCGACGGCCACCACGACCAGCTCGTCGACGCCGCTGGCGGGGTCGCCCAGGGCCCGCAGCACCCACGCCAGCACCGGCTGGCCGCCGAGGTCGGCCCAGAGCTTGGCCCCGCCGAAGCGGGAGCTGGAGCCCGCCGCCGGCACCACCGCCGTGGTGCCGTCCTCCCCCGCTCCCCCGCTCAACGCTCGCGACGCCCGCTGGCCCGGTCCCGTCGCCCGCCCCGGCCGAGCACCGCCCTGCCCTCGGCGGCCTGCTCCTCGGCCTCCGCGGTCTGGACGAAGACCATCCGCCCGGAGGCGGTCTGGATCACGCTCCGGACCGTGACCCCGATCCGCTCCCCGAGATGGGAGCGACCTCCCTCCACCACCAGCATGGTGCCGTCCTCCAGGTAGCCGACCCCCTGGTCCGCCTCACGGCCCTCCTTGACCACGTCCACGTCCAGGCGCTCACCCGGCACCAGGGCCGGCCGCAGGGCGGTGGCGAGCTGGTTGAGGTTGAGCACGGTGAGGCCCTCGATCTGGGCCACGCGGTCGAGGTTGAAGTCGACGGTGAGGATGGCCGCCCCCTGCTC
>JASHRA010000075.1 GCA_030038765.1 Candidatus Dormiibacterota bacterium
CGGGGAGCTGGAAGCTGTCGTTGAGAGAGCCCAGCAGGGCCCGGCCCAGCCGCTGCCGCTCCTCCAGCCGCTCGCTGTCCCGCAGCGCCGCCACCAGGACCACCGCGGCCGGGGGCGGCAGGTGGGGGAGCCGGAGCACCGACTGGCTGCGCAGGTAGTCGGGGGACGCTGCCGGGGCCATCTGGGCCGCCAGTCTAGGCCCGAAAGCGGAGGGGACCGTGCCGCCTCAGTGCAGGTAGCGGGCCAGCTGGTAGAGGTCCTCCGGGACCCGCCGCTGCGAGGCCACCACCTCGCTGATGGGGACGGTCTCGATCTGGCTCCCGATCTTGGCCGGCATCATCCCGGCCCGGCCCTGGCGGGCCAGGTCGAAGGCCGCCGAGCCCACCGCGCTGGCCCAGATGCGGTCGTAGGCGGTGGGGGAGCCGCCGCGCTGGGTGTGGCCGAGGACGGTCACCCTTGCCTCGAACTCGGTCAGCCGGGCCAGCCGGTCGCTGAGCAGGCTGCCCACGCCCTGGCTGGAGAGCTGCGGGTGGCCGAACTCGTCCCGGGCCCCGGCCCCCGCCGGCTGCAGTCCCAGGCCGCCCAGGTCCACCCCCTCGGCGACGACCAGGATGCTGAAGTCCTTGCCCTTCGAGCGTCGCTCCTCGAGCCGGGCCACCACCTCCTCGATCCTCACCGGGTACTCGGGGATGAGGATGATGTCGGCCCCACCCGCCAGCCCGCCCATGATGGCCACCCAGCCGGTGTCCCGGCCCATCACCTCGAGGACCATGAGGCGGTGGTGGGAGGCGGCGGTGGTGTGGAGCCGGTCCAGGGCCTCTGTGACCCGGGCCACGGCGGTGTCGAAGCCGATGCAGTACTCGGTGACCTGGAGGTCGTTGTCCATGGTCTTGGGTACGCCCACCACCGGGGCGCCGCGCTGGCACAGCTCCTGGGCCACCGAGAGGGTGTCGTCACCCCCCATCACCACCAGCTGGTCGAGACCGGCGCGCTCCAAGTTGTCGAGCACCTGCCGCATCTGGGCCTCGTCGCGCAGCGGGTTGAGCCTCGAGGTGCCGAGGATGGTGCCGCCCATGGGCAGGATGCCGGAGACGTCCCCCCGCTGGAGCTGGTGGAGGTCGGAGTCGCCGACCAGGCCGGCCCACCCGTTGTGGACCCCCACCACCTCCCACCCGTCCTCCTCGGCGCGGCGGGTGACGGCCCGGATGGCGGCGTTGAGCCCGGGGGCGTCACCGCCACCGGTCAGGATCCCGATGCGCACCGCCTCACTCCCCCAACAACCGGCGCAAGTTCCCAGGATACGGGGGCAAGCCGGATCTGCGGGTGCTGACGAGGCCCTGAGCGGGACCTGCCGGGGGCGGGATTCGAACCCGCACGTCCTCTCGGACCGCGGTTTTTAAGACCGCTGCGGCTGCCGTTACGCCACCCCGGCCGGAGGCGGGCAGCGTAGCGCAGCCGGGGGCACGTGGCCCACCCACGCCGGGGGAGCGTGGGACCAGAGCGCGAGGCGCACCGCGCCGCTGAACGGGGGCCGGCAGCACTTCCCGAGGGCCAAGTATGCTGGCCCCAGAGCCCGGCCAGCGGAGGCAAGCTCCGGTTGAAATTTCTCTTCGTGCTCACCGCCGGGCCGCGGACTGAGGCCGTTGCCACCGTGGCCGCGCTGGCGGGTGCCGCCACCGACCAGGGTCACCAGGCCGAGGTCTTCCTGGCCGGTGACGGGGTGGCCCACGCCGGGGAGCTGGGCGGCCGCCTCCCGGTCACCCTCTGCGACGCCGATCTGCGCTGGCGCCAGGCCGACGCGGCCGAGATCGAGGGGGTGCGCCGCGGCAGCCTGAGGGACCTGGCCCGGAGCTGCCGGGACGCGGACCGGGTCCTGGTCTTCCGCTAGGTAGGGGAGGTGAGGCAGGTGGTCGTCCTGGCCCGCGGCGAGCTCGCCGGGGATTCTCCCGGGCTGGGCGTCCGCATGGCCCTGGCCCTGCCCCTGGGCGGGGTCGAAGTCACCCTGGTGCTGGCCGGTGCCGCCGCCGCCCTCGGTCTGGAGCGGGCTCCGCAGCTGGAGGGCTGGGCCTCGGGGGTCGAGCGCGAGCTGGAGGCGCTGGTCCGGGAGGAGGAGGCGCCGCTGCTGGTGGAGCGGGAGTCGCTGACCCTGCTGGGGCTGGCCGAGCGCCCGCTCCGCAGGGGCGCCGTCAGCGTGGACCGGGACCAGCTGGCAGAGCTGGTGGGGCGCGCGGAGGCCTGCCTTGTCCTCTGACCGGGGAGCCGAGCTCCACCTCGTGACGCGGCGCGGCGAGCGCCGCGCTTGGGACCACTGCCGCCGCCGCCTGGAGGCCGGCCACACGCTGGAGGTGATCCTGCTCCACGACGCCGTGCTGGAGACCTGGACCTCGGTCCAGGCCCTGGTCGGGGAGGCCGGCGGCGAGGCCCTCTCCGTCTTCGCCGGCGCCGAGGACGCGCGCCGCCGCCGGGTCGAGGAGCGCTGGCCGCTGGCCGACTACGCCCAGATCATCGCCAGCTGCGCCCGGGCCCGGCAGGTGATCGCCTGGTGAGCGGCGTGCCAGGCCTGGGCGGCCCTCGGCTGGCCGACGCCGAGGTCGAGCGCTACAGCCGCCAGCTGCTGCTCCCCGAGGTCGGTGAGGCGGGCCAGCTGCGGCTGCGCCAGGCCCGGGTCACGGTGGTCG
>JASHRA010000076.1 GCA_030038765.1 Candidatus Dormiibacterota bacterium
GCAGCCGGCGCCGCCGCGAGGGGGACTCGAGACCGGCCAGCAGGGCGGCCATGCCCCAGACCGTGAAGGCGACGAGGAAATTCTCCGGCAGGGCCAGGTCCCCGTTCAGCAGGGGCGTGGAGAGGAGCGCCGCCACGACCAGGGTGGTGATCCAGAGCCGCTTCGGGCTGAGCCAGCGCCGGCCCATCCACCAGACCCCGACCAGGGCCGCCGCCGAGGTGACGGTGGAGAGCAGGTGGAGCCCGAACTCGCCGGTGCCGAAGCCGCCCAGCGCCAGCTGGTAGATCCAGAACAGCAGCGGCGGCTTGTTGTTCCAGGTGCTGAGGTAGAGCACCTTGCCGTGCGCCATCTGCCAGGCCACGGTGGCGTAGCCGGCCTCGTCGCTGTACCAGTGGGGCTCGAAGAGGGCCGGCAGGCGCAGCACCAGCAGCACGACCAGGGGAACCGTGAGGTTGCGCACCCGGGCCCAGTCGAGGGCGCGCCGGGTCCCCGCCCCCTCCGGCGCCGCGGCCGGGACCCGCTCCAGCTCCCCAGGCCGAACTGTCTGCAAACTGCCCATCCTGCTCACGGGTCCATTTCAGGCGGTCCCGGCGGCAACGGTAACCAACAGGTTGCCCCCTGAGCCTTAGAGTCGGCTCAGATTCGCCGTCCCGTACCATGCCGTGAGATGAAGCCGCAAGCGCTGCCCGAACGCGTCGCGGTGACCGGCGGAGCCGGCTTCATCGGCACCCACACGGTCCGCCTGCTGCTCGCCTCGGGCCTCCACCTGCTCGTCATCGACGACTTCCGCCATGCCTGCGGTGAGCCGGTCCCGGAGGAGGTGAGCCTGGTCCGGGACGACATCTCGAGCCCGGCGGCGCGCGGCGCGCTGCTGGAGTTCCGGCCCCAGGCGGTGGTCCACCTGGCGGCCCAGGGCGGCGTCAACCGCTCGCTGCGGGACCCCGCCGCCGACGCCACCGTCAACGTGGTGGGGACGGTCGCCCTGCTGCGCGCGGCGGTCGACGCCGGCTGCCGGCGCGTGGTCTTCGCCTCCTCCGGCGGGGCCATCTACGGCCGCGCCCGACGGCTGCCGAGCCGGGAGCGCGATCGCCCCGGCCCGCTCTCCCCCTACGGAGCCGCCAAGCTCGCCTGCGAGGGCTACCTCGGGATGTTCCGGCGCACCTTCGGCCTCGACTTCGTGGCCCTGCGCTACGGCAACGTCTACGGCCCCCACCAGGACGGCACCGGCGAGGCCGGGGTGGTGGCCATCTCCTCGACCCGGCTGCGCCAGGGCCTGGCCCCGCGCGTCTTCGGCGACGGCGGGCAGACGCGCGACTTCACCTATGTCGAGGACGTCGCCCGGGCCAACCGCGCGGCCCTGGCCAGCTCCTTCTCCGGCGCCCTCAACATCGGCACCGGCCGGCCCTCCTCGGTCACCGAGGTGGTCGGCCACCTGTGCCGTCTGGCCGGCTTCGACGGCGGGCCGGAGGCGATGCCGGCACGGAGCGGCGAGGTGCGCAGCAACTACCTGGACCCGGCCCGGGCCCGGCGCCAGCTGGGCTGGCGGGCGGAGGTGGAGCTGGGACCGGGCCTGGCCCTCACCTACGCCAGCTTCACTGCCCCGGTGCCGACCCAGTCCGCCCCGGCGGGCGCCAGCTCCGGGCCAGGGTGAGGCGGAGGCGCACCAGGTCCCGGACCGCGCGCAGGATGGGGACCAGGCGACCGCCGGAGCGCTGACCCGCCAGCCGGGGGTGGTGGACCAGCCCCACCTGCCGGATGCGGAGGCCGCAGCGCCCCGCCTTGAAGTAGATCTCAGTGTTCAGCAGGGCCGAACGCGCCCGGATGGGGCTGACCTGGTCCAGGAGGCCTCGCCGCATCAGCTTGAAGCCGCAGTCGACGTCCCGGTAGGTCACCCCGTATAGGAGCCGGACCAGGACGTTGAAGGTGCCGCTCACGACGGAGCGGTGCCAGGGGTCGGCCCGGTGGAGGCGCCACCCGGCCACCATGTCGGCCTCCGGAGCCAGTTCCGCCAGGCGGGACAGGTCTGCGGGATCGAACTGGCCGTCGCCGTCCACGAAGGCGACCCAGTCACCCCGGGCCGCGCGCAGGCCATCGGCGACGGTGACCCCGTAGCCGGCCTGGCGCGGGTGGCTGACGACCCGGAGCCGCTCCCCCTCCTCCCCCATCAGGCGGCGGGCGACGGCGACGGTCTCGTCGCTGCTGCCGTCGTCCACCAGCACCAGCTCGTAGTCGTCGGCCAGGTGGCCGAGCACGGCCCGTGCCGGAGGGATCACCCGGGGCAGGTTCTGGGCCTCGTTGTGGGCCGGGACGACGAGGCTGACGAGGCCGGGCAGGGCCGCTTCTCGGCCGGCCTCAGCCACGGACCACGCTGATGCTCTGCAGGACGGCGTAGACGAGGGCGGGGAAGATGCCCAGCACCAGCGTCCCCGCCCCCGCCAGGGAGACCACCACGCGCCCGGTGAGGGAGCCGGCGCCGCTCCCCGCCAGGGCGGGGGGCGAGCCCTCCAGGGAGAGCCCGGCCAGGGCCAGGCCGGCGCCCGCCTCCGGCGCCGGCGTGTACATCACCAGGATCACGCGCAGGTAGTAGAAGAGCGAGACGGCGGAGGTGAGGATGCCCCAGATGGCCAGCGGCAGCTGGCTGTCGTGGACGGCGGCGGCGAAGAGGAAGAACTTGCCGAAGAAGCCGGCGGTCAGGGGGAAACCGGCCAGGGAGAGCATGAAGACCGACATGAGCGCCGCCAGCCAGGGCTCGCGCCGGGCCAGGCCGACCAGCTCCGAATAGCGGTCGCAGTCCTCACCGCGACGGCTCAGCAGGGTGACCACGGCGAAGGCGCCGGTGTTCATGAAGGCGTAGGCGGCGAGGTAGTAGAGGGAGGCCTGGGTGCCGTCGGGCCGGCCCACGGCGACGCCGATCAGCAGGTAGCCGACCTGGCCGATGCCGGAGTAGGCGAGCAGCCGCTTGACCGAGCTCTGGGCCAGCGCCACCACGTTGCCGTAGACCATGGAGATGATGGCAACCAGCGCCACCGGGACCTCCCACTCGGAGCGGTAGGGCGCGAACGTGGCCGAGAAGAGGCGCAGGAAGACGGTGAAGCCGGCCACCTTGGTGGCCACCGACATGAACGTCGTCACCACCGCCGGCGCTCCCTGGTAGACGTCCGGCGTCCACCAGTGGAAGGGAGCGGCCGATACCTTGAAGAGCAGTCCCACCGTCAGCAGCGCCATCCCCGCCAGCAGCATGGGGTCGTACTTGCCGGCCAGGGCGCTCGCGGTGAGGCTCTTGTGGATGGCGGCGAACATGGTGCTGCCCGTCTCGCCGTAGACCAGGGCCATGCCGTAGACGAGGAAACCGGAGGCGAAGCCGCCCAGGAGCAGGTACTTCATGGCACCCTCCTGGGAGATGCGCTGGCCGCGGGCGAATCCGGTCAGCACGTAGAGGGGGATGGAGAGCAGCTCGATGCCGAGGAAGACCAGCATCAGGTTGGTGGCGCCGTCCAGCACCAGCATCCCCGAGACCGAGGCCAGCAGCAGGACGTAGAACTCCGCCCCGCCCAGGCGGCGACGGGTCAGGTAGCCGGGGCT
>JASHRA010000077.1 GCA_030038765.1 Candidatus Dormiibacterota bacterium
TGGCGCTTCCTGCTCGGCATCGGCATCGGCGGCGACTACCCGGTCAGCGCGGTGCTGATGAGCGAGTACTCGAACCGCCGCAACCGGGGCCGGCTGGTGGGCATGGTCTTCTCGATGCAGGCTCTCGGCCTCATCGCCGGTCCCCTGGTGGCCCTCGTCATCCTGGGCCTGGGGGTGGAGCCGGGCGTGGCCTGGCGGCTGATGCTGGGCCTGGGGGCAGTGCCCGCGCTGGCGGTGATCTACCTGCGCCGGACCATGCCCGAGTCGCCCCGCTACGCGGCCCAGGTCCAAGGCCGGGCGGGGGCGGCGGCGGCGGCCATGCGTCGCTACACCGGCGGCGTGGTCGACGCCGGCGACGCGCCGGCGGCCAGCCGGCCCCGGCTCAGCCTGCGTCAGTTCCTCTCCAACCGCCGGTACTCCACGCTGCTGCTGGGCACGGCCGGCTGCTGGTTCGTCTTCGACTACGCCTTCTACGGCAACACCATCTCCACCCCCCTGGTGCTGAAGGCGGTCGCGCCCCACGCCAGCCTGGTGGCCGACACTGCCATCTCCCTGCTGATCTTCACGGTGGCGGCCGCGCCCGGCTACGTCCTGGCCTTCCTCACCGTGGACCGGGTCGGCCACCGCCGCCTGCAGATGATCGGCTTCGCCATGATGGCGATCGCCTTCCTCGCCATCGCCGCCGTCCCGGGCGTGACCAGCTTGATCGTGCCCTTCGTGCTGCTCTACGGCGTGAGCTACTTCTTCACCGAGTTCGGTCCCAACACGACCACCTTCCTCCTCGCCAGCGAGCTCTTCCCGGTCTCGGCCCGGACCACCGGCCACGGGCTCTCCGCCGGGGTGGCCAAGGTGGGCGCCTTCGTCGGCACCCTGAGCTTCCCCTTGGTCAGCGGCGCCCTCGGCCTCTCCGGCGTCATGGGCATCGCCGCCGGCGCCGCCCTGCTGGGCCTGCTGCTCACCCGCTCGGTGCTGCCCGAGCCGGCGGGCCTATCCCTGGAGGAGGCGAGCGAGCAGGGCGGTGAGCTCGGGCCGGAGCGGGCCGCTCCCCGGCTGGAGACGGTCTCCGCCTGAGCCGGGCGGCGGTCGCGCCCGGGCTCGGATAAGCTCGCCGGGTGATCTCCAAGGAGGACTACCTGGCCTTCGTCGACGAGGCGCTCGACGACATGTGCCGGATCGTCGCCGAGCTCGGGGACGAGGGCGCCAACCGGAGACTGGACGCGCCCGGCTCCAACTCCCCCTTCGCCATCCTCACCCACTGCCTCGGCGTCATCGAGTACTGGGCCGGACAGGTGGCCGCGGGCAGGCAGATCGTGCGCGACCGGGAGGCCGAGTTCCGCGCCTCAGGCCCGGTCTCGGAGCTGCTGGAGCGAGTGCGCGAGCAGCGCCAGCGGCTCGCCTCCGACCTGGAGCTGGCGCAGCCCCAGGAGCCTCCCCGGGGTCCGCTCCCGGAGGCGGACCGGCGTCTCTACCTGGGGCGGACCCAGGGCGGGGCGCTGATCCACGTCTTCGACGAGCTGGCCCGTCACCGGGGCCAGATGGAAGTGACCCGGGACCAGCTGCAGCGGGGCTGAGAAGGGCCCGCACCGAGGCGAGCCGTGTACGAGACGCCTGACGACCTGGCCGATTTGGACCTGCTCCTGAGCCGCTCCCTGGAGGGTGCAAGCGAGCACCTGCGCTCGATCATCAGCAGAGAGCGGCAGCCCTCGGCCCAGGACCTGGTCGACCGGCTGGACGGGATGCGGGTGCTGGCCCTGGCCACGGTCAGCGGCGCGGGGCGGCCACGCATCAGCGCTGTCGACGGGCACTTCCTACGCGGGCACTGGGTCTTCTCCACCAGTGCCACGTCGGTCAAGGCGATGGATCTGCGCCAGCGCCCGGCACTGAGCGCCGCCCACCTGGAGGGAGAGCTCCTGGGCGTCTTCACCCACGGCGAGGCGGAGTTCCTGGATCCGGGCCACCGGGACCGGGCCTGGGTCGACTCCCACCTCACCCACCACTACGGCAGTTCGCCCCTCGGCTGGGGTGCCGAGATCGTCTACGTGCGCGTTCGGCCGCGCTGGATGGTGGCCTTCGCTCAGAAGCCGGGGGCGGAGGCCAGCGCGCCTCCGCCCCCGGGCTGAGCCCCGGCCCTGGCGGGCCGGGGCCTGGTCCCTGCTCAGAAGACCCGGATGGAGACCTCGGCCGGCTCGTTGAGGAGCTTCTTCAGCTCGTCGTCGACCTTGAGCAGCGTCATCGAGGCTCCCGCCATCTCCAGGGAGGTGCAGTACTCGTTGACGTAGCTGCGGAAGACCTTGATCCCCTTCTCCTCCAGCTTCTTGTGGGTGATCCCGTAGAGGAGGTAGAGCTCACCGATAGGGGTGCCGCCCAGGCCGTTGAGCATGAGGGCGACCTCGTCCCCGCTGTTGAAGGGAAGGTCGGGGAGGATCGCGTTCAGCATGATGTCCACGATCTCGTTGGCGGAGACCAGCTTGGTCCGCTGGCGTCCCGGCTCACCGTGGATGCCGATCCCGACCTCCATCTCGTCGTCGGCGATCTCGAAGAGCGGCGAGCCCTTGACCGGCGGGGTGCAGGAGCTCAGGGCGATGCCCAGGGTGCGCACGTTGGCGATCACCTTGTTGCCGATCCGGACCAGCTCGTCCAGGTCGGCGCCGTTCTCGGAGGCGGCGCCCACCGCCTTGATGACGAAGAAGTTGCCGGCCACGCCGCGCCGGCCCACGGTCCAGGTCGAGTCCTTGACCGCGACGTCGTCGTTGACCAGCAGGGTCTCGATCTTGATCCCGTCCATCTCGGACATCTCCCGCCCCTGCTCGAACGCGAGGCGGTCGCCGGTGTAGTTGTTGACGATGTGGAGCACGCCCTTGGGCGAGCTCAGCAGCTTGGTTGTCTCGTACACGAACTCCACCGGGGGGCCGGCGAAGACGTCGCCGGGACAGGCGGCGTCCAGCATGCCCTTGCCGACGATCATGGTGTGGGCCGGCTCATGCCCGGAGCCGGAGCCCTGGATGATCGTCACCTTGTTGTCCTGGGGAATGTCGGCGCGGTAGATCAGGTTGTACTTGGGCTCGTACTTGAGCCGGCCGCCGCTGGCGAGGTAGATCCCCTCCAGCATCTCGGGTACGAACTGCCTCGGGTCGTTGACGAACTTTTTCACCTCTTGGCTCTCCTAGCTTTCCTCACCCGTACTTCTCGCGCCAGGCGGCGCTGATGGCCTGGAGAATCACGCCCACGGCGGTGGCGCCGGCGTCGACGGAGCCGATGCTGCGCTCGCCCGTGTAGGCGGCGCGGCCCCGCATGGCCAGCATCGGCTTGGTGTCCTCGGCGGCCTTGGTGGCGGCGTCGGCGGCAGCCTGGATGGCCTTCACCCCGTGGTCCTCGGCCGACTCCGGCTTGGCCAGCTCCGCCTCCAGGGTGTCGACCGCGGGCACCAGGGCGTCGAGCAGGGTCTTCTCCCCCAGCGAGGCCCCACCCCGCTGCATGATCCCGGTGATCGCCGCCCTCAGGATCTCGATCACGTCCTCGTGGCTGAGGTCGGTCTTGTCCCCGGCCGCGGCCGAGGCCCGCAGGAAGGCGGTGCCCCAGATCGGACCGCTGGAGCCGCCCACCTTGCCGGAGAGGATGAAGCCGACCTTCTTGAGGATCGCCCCGGTGCTGCTGCGGTCGAAGGTGTCGAAGTCGCTGATGACGACCTCGAAGCCGCTCCGGAGCGAGTAGCCGAAGTCCCCGTCGCCGACCACCGCGTCGAGCTCAGAGAAGTAGACCGTGTTCTCGACGCAGGTCTCGGCCGTGGTCTTGACGACGAGGTCGAGACCCTCGATCGAAGTCGATGCCATACCTTGCTCCCCTCCTTTGTGCGCCGCCCGAGGGCTCAGGCGGCGAGGCAGGTCTCCAGGTCCTCCAGCGTCACGTAGTCGCCGAGCCTGGCCGAGGTCCGGTTGGCCAGGACCTGGATCGGCTCCAGCTCGGGGTCGCCCAGCGAGGAGAGCACCATCAGGGCCCCCTCGAAGTCCTCCTCGGCGGTGTAGCCGGTGACGGTGATGATGCAGCGCAGCCCGGCCCCGCCCGCCGAGAGCAGCCCGTTGCGGGAGTCCTCGACCACCACCGCCTCCCCCGCCGGCACCCCGAGCCGCTCCAGGGCCAGCTGGTAGATGTCCGGGGCCGGCTTCTTGTGGGGCACGCAGTCCCCGGCCAGGACCACGTCGAAGCGCCGGGCGCGCTCCTCGCCCACGGCGTACTCCAGGATGGCGTGGACCGAGGCCTCCGCCGAGGTCGAGGCCACGGCCAGGTGCCAGCCCCGGTCCTGGGTGGCGGCCACCAGCCGGGCGATCCCCGGCCGGGGCGGCAGCTTGCCCTCGGCCACCATCTGGGTGTAGATGGCGGTCTTGCGCTGGTGCCAGCGCGAGACCTGCTCCAGCTGCTGCTCGCGCTCCGGGGGCAGGCCGGTGGCGGCCACGAACTCTGGCGTCAGCAGGCTCGCCATGCGCTCCTTGCCGCCGCCGATGAGCAGGCGCCGCCCGTACTCCTCCTCCGACCAGCGTACCGGGAGCCGGAACTCCTCGAAGGTCTGGTTGAAGGCGGGCAGGTGGCCGTAGCGCTCGGTGTCGGCCAGAACTCCGTCGCAGTCCAGGATCAGCGTGCTCACCAGGCCCTCCCCACGCTATCGAAGAGGCGCATGTGGGAGGCGGCCATCTCCAGCACCGCGGCCCGCTGGGCCCGGAAGATCGAGGGCGGGTCGTACTCCCCGGGGTGCTCGGTCATGAAGTCGTAGCCCGACTTCATGAAGGCGATCTTGAGTGCGGTCGAGATGTTGACCTTGGCGCAGCCCCGGGCGATCAGGTCGCTGAACTGGTCCGGCGTCATGCCGGTGCCCCCGTGCAGGGCCACCGGCTTGCCGGTCGCGGCCACGATGTCGGTCACCCGCTGGCTGTCCAGCTTGGGCGTGGTCCGGTACATGCCGTGGGCGTTGCCGATGGCGGGCGCGAAGATGTCGACCCCGGTCGACTTGACGAAGTCGACCGCCACCTCCAGCGACTGCTCCTCCACCTCCTCGTCGTCGGCCATGTCCTCGACCCGCTTGAAGCCCTCGATCTCGCCCTCGACCAGGGCGCCGTAGCGCTCCGCCTCGGCCACCACCTCGACGCACTGGCGCTTGTTCTCCTCCACGCTGAGCTTGGAGGCGTCGAAGAGCACCGAGTTCCAGCCCTTGGCCAGGCAGGCGCTGATCAGCTCCCGGCTGGGGCAGTGGTCGAGGTGCAGCGCGACCGGCACCGTGATCGGCTCCGTCATCTCCAGCCACATGGAGTAGAGGACGTTGAGGCCGACCTGCTCGACCGTCTTCACCGAGGTCTGGACGATCAGCGGCGAGCGCTGCTGCTCCGCCGCCGCCAGCACCGCCTCCAGGGTCAGGTCGTTGACGACGTTGATTGCCGCCACCCCGTAGCGGTCCGCGAAGGCGCGCTCGATGATCCGCTGGGTCGGGACTACAGGCATCTCAGAGCACTCCTGAGAGGGCCGCCCGAGCCGGGCTGGGCGGCGGGCCGAAACCACTTGGGGCGAGGTCCCCGGCGCCCTCTCCCCCGGGGACCGGGCCCGCCCCGCTGCGCCCGGCCAGCTCCAGCACCGCGCGGGCGTTGGCCTCGTCGATCACCAGCACCGAGACCCCGCCGGCGCGGAGCGTTCCCAGGATGGCGGCGGGCTTCTCCGGCTCGCTGGCCGTGGCCACCACGGTGGGGATCTGGCGCAGGGTCTCGACGGAGAGCGCCACCAGCCGCTCCTGGTGGGGAGAGCTGACCGGACGGCCCTCGATGTCGAAGTAGTTGCCGAGCACGTCGCCGACCGCGCCCTGGCGCCGCAGCCGGGCCACCTCGACCTCGGTGAGGCAGCCGGAGCGGACCATGGTGCAGTCGTCGTCGGTGGCGCCGATGCCCACCAGTGCCAGGCTGGCCCCGGCGGAGAGCTCCAGGGTGGCCGCCACCGCCTCCTGGGCCAGCAGCTGGTCCCTCACCTCCGCGCTCTCCACGTAGGCGGGCGCGTAGAGGCTCTCGGCGCGGCCCCCGCAGCGATCGGCGAGGGCGCGGCAGATCTCGTTGGGGTTGGTGGGCGCGTCGATCCTGGGGGAGCCGCCCATGGCGCTGACGAAGGTGGCGTCGAGGCGGTTCCCGGGGCGGAAGTAGCGGGGCACGGCGCCCGCCGTCCGGCCATGGCCGACCGCCACCACGGAGCCGTCGTGGAGGCGCCGCTCCAGGTACTGCGCCGCCCGCTGGGCGACCGCCTCGCGGCGCGCCTCCGGGGCCGGCCCCGAGGAGCACACGATGGCGTCGGCGAGACCGAAGCGCCCCCGCAGCTCACGCTCGAGCTCGAGCCGGAGCCAGGGCGGGGCCTGGACGTGGATGGTCACGACGCCGGTCCGGCGCGCCAGCTCCAGGAGCCGCTGGACCTTGGGCCGGGAGAGGTCGAACTCCCGGGCCAGCTCCTCCTGGGTCCGCTCGTCGATGTAGTAGCGCTCCGCCAGACGCGCCAGGAGCTCGTAGTCGTCCTGGCGTAGGTCCTCCCTCAAGCGATGCTCCCCCGCGCCCACCGTGAGCAAATGCCCAACGCCGGGCAAATTATCGCAAGCCGGCCCACGCCTGGCAAGCGGTTGGCCGCCCCGGCGGCCGAGGGGGCGTGAAGTGGCGCCCTCTCGGTATCATCGGGGCCGTCCCGGAGACGGCCCCCCGGCGCGGCTCCCCCCGTCGGCCCCCAAGCGCGGGTGGCCGGTTTCGCCCCACCGCCTTGCCGGCCGCCGCTCTAATTCCACTTAATTAGGGGAAAATTCTGGACCACCGAGCA
>JASHRA010000078.1 GCA_030038765.1 Candidatus Dormiibacterota bacterium
GTGGGGGCGATCGCCGTCTTCGACAACGGCTACGACGGCCACGTGGCCCTGGTGACCAAGGTCCTGCCCGACGGCAGCTGGGAGCAGTCGGAGATGAACGTCGATGGCCTGGGCGTGGTCGACACGAGGACGGTGTCGCCCAGCGACGGCTACTTCGTCGGCTTCATCTACTGACGCGCCCCCGCGGGCGGCTCGCGCCGGTCACCCGGCCTGCCGTCCCCCGGCGGCCTCCCCGGGCATGACCCCAGCGGGCTCAGGCGAGCGGAAGCGGCGGCGCCTGACGACGGGCGAGTGCAGCCGGCCCGACTCCAGGAGGGCCTGCCGGAGCACGAACTCGATCTGCGCGTTGGCGCTGCGGAACTCGTCGGCTCCCCAGCGCGCCAGCGCGTCGTAGAGGCCGGGGTCCAGGCGCAGCAGGATCGCCTTGCGCTGCGCAGGCCGGGCGCTGGCGACGGTGCCTGGTTGACTCGCCATCGTCTCAGTAGAGCGACCCGGAGTTAACCACCGGTTGGGGATCGTGGTCGCTGCAGAGGACGACCAGCAGGTTGCTCACCATGGCCGCCTTGCGTTCCGCGTCGAGCTCGACCACCGAGTCCCGGGCCGGCCGGTCGAGGGCCAACTCGACAATGCCGACGGCTCCCTCGACGATGCGGTGGCGGGCCGCCACCACGGCATTGGCCTGCTGCACGCGCAGCATCGCCTGGGCGATCTCGGGAGCGTAGGAGAGCCGGGTCAGGCGCGCCTCGATGACGATCGCTCCCGCAGCCACGACCCTGGCCGAGATCTCCTCCGGCAGCTCGTGGTTGATCCCGCTGGCGCTGTTCCGCAGCGAGGGCGCGTCGCCGCCCCGGCTGTCGTAGGCGTAGCCGCTGGCCAGGTGGCGGATGGCAGCCTCGGTCTGGAGCCGGACCAGCTCGACGTAGTCGTCCACCGCCAGCAGTGCCCGGGCCGGCTCCGCCACCCGCCACATCACCGCCCCCGCCAGCTCGATGGGGTTCCCCTCGGCGTCGTTGACCTTGAGGAGACCGCTCTCGTGGTTGCGGATGCGCAGCGACACCCGCGACTTGCGGCTCGCCGGGTTGACCCACCAGAGGCCGGGGCGGCGCACGGTGCCCCGGTAGCTGCCGCCCAGTCGCAGCACCACCGCTTCCCCGGGGCTGACCGAGATGAGGCCGCGGAAGCATGTGATGGCGAGCAGGATCAGCAGCACCGCCGCGCCTACCAAGGCGCGGCGTGTGCCGTGCGGGTGGGAGAGGGCGGAGAGGCCCGCCGCGGAGAGGGCGAGCCCGCCGGAGAGCAGGAGCCCTCCGGCCGCCAGCGTCGCCCACCCGGGCAGCGTCCGGCCCGGTTCCTCGTCGAGGCCATCCCCGTCCTGGGCCGCTCTGACGACTAGAGGGACGCGCCCTCCCATCTGCCACCTCCCTGCGGTTGACGGCGCTGTTAGCTCTATGATATCACCTAGCTAACCAGATGAGCGAACATCCCTCCGCTGCCGCGGTTCCGACCGGGTCCTCCGGCACGGGGGCGGGGCCCGCCCTGGCGGTGAGCCATCTCACCAAGCGCTTCGGTGGTCGGACCGCCTTCGAGGACGTGTCCTTCGAGGTCGCCCGGGGCGAGGTCTTCGGCTTCCTCGGCCCCAACGGGGCGGGCAAGACCACGACGGTGAGGACCCTGGGAACGCTGATCTCGCCGACCGCGGGGAGCGCCGAGGTCGCGGGCATCCCCTTGACCGAGGCCAACGGGGAGCGCATCCGCCAGCGGATCGCCGTCATGCCGGAGAACCCGGGCCTCTACATGCGGCTCACCATCCGGGAGAACCTGGAGTTCTTCGCCAGACTCTATGGGCTCCACGACCGCGGCTCCCGGATCCACCATGCCCTGGCGGCGGTGGGGCTGGTCGATCGCTCGGACGACCTCTGTGGCAGGCTGTCCAAGGGTCTCAGGCAGCGCGTGGCCTTGGCCCGGACCCTGCTCAACGAGCCCGAGGTGATGTTCCTCGACGAGCCCACCTCCGGTCTCGACCCGGTCGCCGCGCGGGAGGTCCACGAGCTCATCGAGGCGCTCCGGGAGCGCGAGGTGACGGTCTTCCTCACGACCCACCGCTTGGAGGAGGCGGAGCGCCTCTGCGACCGGGTGGCCATCCTCAACACCCGGCTCCGCACGGTGGGGCGGCCGCAGGACTTGAGCGGCACCCTCTTCCGGCGCTCACTGGCGGTCGAGACCGCGGCTCCCCTGCCCGATCCCGCCTCGGTCTTCACCTCAAGCGCGGGCGTGGACGGTTGGGCCCCCGATGGCGCCGCGCGCTACCTGCTGTCCGTCGCCGATCCCCGCGCGGTCGCTCCGGGAGTGGTCCGGGCGCTGGTCCGGGCCGGCGCCGACGTGGTCTCGGTGAGCGAGACGCGGCACTCGCTGGAGGAGGTCTACCTGCAGCTGGTGGACCAGGATCCGGAGATCCGCTCGTGATCCGGGTCGACCTCGGACGGACCCTGGCGCTGGCGCAGAAGGAGGCCCGCGAGTACCGCCGGACCCCGTTCATCGTCGGGGCCATGGTGGTCCTGCCGTTCTTCTTCCTAGTCGAGCCGATGCTGACGATCTTCGTCGTCCCGGCCTCGGAGCCGGCGCGCGTGGTGGACAAGACGGTGGGTGCGATCTTCCTGCTCATGCTGGTCGTGCCCACGGTCATCCCGGCCACCGTCGCCGCCTACTCGGTGGTCGGGGAGCGCCAGCAGGGGACCCTGGAGCCGCTGCTGATCACCCCCGTCCGCCGAGAGGAGATCCTGCTCGGCAAGGCGCTCTCCGCGGTCGTCCCCTCGGTCGCCATCGCCTACCTCCTCTTCGCGCTGGTCGAGATCTGCGCCGCCCTCTTCGCTGCCAATCCCCACGTGTCGGCGATCCTGACCGAGGGGCCCCACATCCTGGCCGAGGCGATCTTCGCGCCCCTGCTGGCCATGTGGTCGATCTGGGTGGGCACCGCGGTCTCGACCCGCTCCAGCGACGTGCGGGTGGCCCAGCAGCTGGGCACGCTGGCCAGCCTGCCGCCGCTGGCGGTCACGGCGCTGGTCTCGTTCCAGGTGCTGCCGCCGGTGCTAGGTGTGGCCATCGGCTTCGCGGCTGGCCTGCTGGCCCTGGACATCGGCATGTGGTGGGTCGTCTCGTCGATGTTCGACCGCGAGCAGTTGGTGACCGGCAGCCGCCCAGCGGCTTCATCGGCGGCGGCCCCTGGGCCCGGCGAGGTCCGGCGGATCCGCGCCTAGGAGGGCAGGGTTGGGCGAGGCGACGCTAAGGCTGATCCGGGGCTGGGGCGGCGTCGTCCGCAACGAACCCTGGGACATCGCCATCGACGGCAAGGTGGTCGGGGTCCTCGCGTCCCACGAGACGGTGGAGGTTGTGGTGGCGCCCGGGGAGCACACGGTGCGCCTGGGCCACGGCCGCCACATCAGCCCGGTCCGCTCCTTCGAGGTCGCCGAGGAGGAGGTGGTGAGCTACCACTGCCACGGCGTGCGCTACGGCTGGCCGCAACTGCTGGCGGCGCTGATCAAGCCAGATCTGTGGATCTCGCTGAGACGTGGCTGAGCCGCTGCGGGTGGGGGGCCCCCGCTAGCCCACGGTGGGCCCGGCCGGTCAGCCGGCGAAGCGGTACCCGATTCCGGGCACGGAGTGGATGTAGGAGGGGCGGTCGGCCGAGGGCTCGATCTTGCGCCGCAGGCGGTAGACGTGGGCGTCCACGGTCCTGGTCTCGATCTCCACCTCGTAGCCCCAGACCCGCCGCAGCAGCTCCGCCCGGCTCATCACCTGGCCCGGGCGGCTGGCCAGGAGGGCCAGGAGGTTGAACTCGGTCAGCGTCAGCTGCACCTCCTCGCCGTCTCGGTAGACCTGGCGCCGGCGGAGGTCGATGGTGAGGCCGGGGAACTCGAAGCGCTCCTTGAGCTGGTCGGTGGGTGCGACGTCGGAGCGGCGCAGGTGGGCCCCCACCCGGGCCACCAGCTC
>JASHRA010000079.1 GCA_030038765.1 Candidatus Dormiibacterota bacterium
GCCCGCTCCGGGTCGCCGAAGCCCTGGGTCAGCACGGTGAGGCAGTAGGGCTGGGCGTCCCCCGGCCAGACCACGGCCGTGTCGTGCAGCACCTCGCTCATCCAGCCCGTCTTGTTGGCCACCCGGGTGCCCGCCGGGAGCGCGGCCGGGATCTCCTCCCGGTACTGCTGGCGGCAGAGGATCTCGACCATCCGCCGGCAGCTCTCGGCGCCGGCGGCGCGCCCGGACGCGATCGCGGCCATCAGCGAGCACAGGTCCTGGGGCGTGACCCGGTTGCTGATCCCGGCCCGCTCCGCGGCCGTGTCGTCGATCATCCGCTCCACGCGGCTGCGCCCAGCGCCCAGCTCGGGCAGCAGCCGGGCGATGCCCCCGAAGCCGACCAGCGAGAGCACGAGGTTGGTCGCCTCGTTGCTGGAGCGCGTGATCATCCGCTCCAGCAGCCAGCCCATCGGGACCTCGTCGCCGACCATGTCCTGGAGCTCCTGGTCCCAGTCCTCGGGATCCATCGAGAACTCCGCCCCCGCCACCCGGGAGGGGAAGGTGACGCGGACCCGCACCGGCTGCTCCAGGCTCAGCTCGCCCCGGTCCCGCCAGCGGAAGGCCTCGATCAGGACCGCGACCTTCATGGTGCTGGCGGCGTAGAAGCTCTCCCCCTCCAGCTCCCCGGCCCGGAGCCGCCCCTGGAGGTCGGTGAGGGCCCAGCCGACGCGCTCTGGCGCGCCGGCGCGCGAAGCGTGACCCGATCGTCCCACGAGGCTTGCGATACTACGTTCACCGCCGCCGCCCCGGCCACGACCTGGCTCCGTCCCACCAAGCCGGGGCTCGACCGTGGCGCGGGCATCGCGGGGGACGGGCTGGGCGCGGTCTGTGGAGGGTCCTGCAGTGACTGCGAAGGGACGACTCGTGCTGCGGCGATGTGCGCTGGCGGCGGTGGCGGCGGCCGGGCTGGGCGCGTCGTTGCTGGGGCCGGGAGTGCTGCCGGCCAGCGCCAAGGACGGGGGCACGGTCACGTTCGCGCAGCAGCCCGGCAATCTGCCCAACTACATCTTCCCCATCACCGAGGCCAACGCCTACGTCTCCGGCAACGTGGCCTTCTTCCAGCCCCTCATGTGGCGCCCGCTGTACTGGCTGGGGCAGGGGACCAAGCCGGTGGTCAGCACCAGCCTGAGCCTGGCCGACCCGCCCACGTTCAGCGACGGCGGCCGGACCGTCAACGTCACCCTCAAGCACTACCTCTGGTCCGACGGGCAGCCGGTGAGCAGCCGGGACGTCCAGTTCTTCCTGGACCTGCTGAAGGCGGGCAAGGACAACTGGGGCGGCTACAGCCCGGGTGAGTTCCCCGACAACGTCACCGGCTTCACCATCGACAGCCCGACCAGGTTCAGCATCACGTTCAACGCCGTCTACGCCAAGGAGTGGCTGGAGGACAACGAGCTCTCCGCCCTCGTGCCCCTGCCCCAGCAGGCCTGGGACCGGACCTCCGCCACCGGCGCCGTCGGCGACTACGACCTCACCGCCAGCGGCGCCACCCAGGTCTACAACTTCCTCAACCAGCAGGCGCTGACGCTCAGCACCTATGCCAGCAACCCGCTCTGGCAGGTCGTCGACGGCCCCTTCCACCTCACCGCCTACTCGGCGGAGACGAGCTACGCGGCGCTGGAGCCCAATCCCGGCTACTCCGGGCCGATCAAGCCCAAGATCTCCAAGCTGATCGAGGCCCCCTTCACCAGCGAGTTCGCGGAGTACGACGCGCTGCGCTCGGGCCAGGTCCAGTACGGCTACCTGCCCACCACCGACCTCGACCAGCGCAAGTTCTTCGAGTCCAAGGGTGACGCCGTCGAGCCCTGGCCCAGCTGGGGCATCGACTACATGGTCATCAACTTCACCAACCCCAAGCTGAAGGCGCTCTTCGCCCAGCTCTACGTCCGCCAGGCGCTGCAGGAGGTGGTCAACCAGCCGCTGCTGATCAAGGCCACGCTGAGCGGCTACGGCGCGCCCATCGACGGGCCCATCCCGCTCCAGCCCAAGGGTCCACTGGTCAGCTCGCTGGAGGAGAAGAACCCCTACCCCTACGATCCCGGGCGCGCCGAGACGACGCTCAAGGACCACGGCTGGAAGATCGTCAAGGACGGCACCGACACCTGCCAGAGTCCGGGCTCGGCGGCGACTGAGTGCGGCGCAGGGATCGCCAAGGGGGAGCAGCTCAGCTTCCCCGTGATCTACCCCTCGGGAGTCTCCTCGATCGCAGCCGGCGTCCAGGCCTGGAAGTCCTGGGCCTCGGCCGTCGGCATCACGCTCAACATCCGCGAACTGCCCCTCGCCACCATCGGCGACATCGCGAACGTCTGCACCAAGGGGGCGACCTGCACCTGGGGCATGGCCAACTGGGAGGGCTGGGGCTACCAGAGCCCTTACCCGACCGGTGAGGAGACGTTCTCCCCGATCCAGACGGGCGGCTACAAGAGCGCCACGAACAACGCCAACATCACCGCCACCCAGCGCAGCAGCAGCCCGGACGCGATGTTCGACTACGAGGACTACCTGGCCAAGAACCTGCCCGTCATCTGGTGGCCGAACTCGCCCAGCCAGATCTCGGTCATCTCGGGCAGGCTGCACGGCGTGGAGCAGAACGCGCTCGGCTCCTTCACGCCCGAGGATTGGACCCTCTCCAGCTGAAGGGGGCGTCGCGTCGGGGGGGCCCGGCGGCCGTGCCGGGCCCCCCGCCAGCGCTCCTATATTGACCTCCATGTCCCGAGCCCGGCCCCCGGCGCGCGCGTGAGCCGGCTCCGGCCCCCGGCGCTGCGAGCGGGTGCCCGGCTCGGCGTGGTCGCGCCCAGCGGCTCCACCATCCAGCCCTCCCAGACCGCGCGCGGGCTGGCCACGCTGCGCCGTCTCGGCTTCGAGGTCGAGCTGGCGCCCCACGTCAGCGACGTCTACGGGCACCTGGCGGGCCAGGACCTGGCCCGCGCCTCTGACCTGCTCACCATGCTGGAGCGCCCCGACATCGACGGCGTCATCTGCCTCAAGGGCGGGGCCGGCGCCCAGCGCACGGTCCTGGCGCTCGACCAGGAGCGCCTGCTGGCGCTGCGGCAGCGAGCGCCCAAGGTCTTCCTCGGCTACTCCGACATCACCGTGATCCACTCCGTGCTGGCCCGGAGCCTGGACTGGGTGACGTTCTACGGACCGATGGTAATCAGCATGGCCCGACCCAGCGAGTACACGCTGGCGGCCTTCCGCCGCGCCGTCGTCGAGGGCGGGCCCTTCCAGGTGCTGCCCGATCCCGACGACCCCCTGGTCCAGACCCTGGTCCCGGGGCGGGCCGAGGGGGAGCTGGTGGGCGGTTGCCTGACGCTGCTCTGCGCCCTCGTCGGCAGCCCCTGGCAGCCCGACTTCCGGGGCCGGATCGTGTGCTTCGAGGACGTCGACGAGGAGCCGTACGCGATCGAGCGCTACCTGAGCCAGCTGCTGGCGGCGGGCATGCTCCAGCAGTGCGCCGGGATCGTCGTCGGCGAGCACACCGACTGCGACCCCAAGAAGCCGGGCCCGACGCTGGGGCTGGAGCAGGTCTTCCGGGACCTGCTGGTGCCGCTGGGCGTCCCGACCATCTACCACCTGCCCATCGGCCACGGGCGTCACCTGGCCACGCTGCCGCTCGGGGTCCGGGCCCGCCTCGACGCCGACGAGCTCAGCCTCTCGGTGCTGGAGAGCGGTGTCGCCAGCTGACCCCGGGGCGCTCGACGCGGGCCTGCTCCGGGCCCTCGTCCGGGCGGCGCAGCAGGGTACGCCGTGCTACGTCACCGACCTGGTGGAGCTGGACCGCCGGGCGCTCCGGCTGCGCCGCGCGTTCCCCGGCCCCTGGCTCAGGCAGTACTCGCTGAAGGCGAACCCGCTGCCCGCCATCGTGGCCCGCCTGGCCGCCTCGGGCATGGGCGCGAACGCCGTCTCGGGAGGCGAGTGGGCCGCGGCCGAGGCGGCCGGGCTGAGCCCGCAGCGGATCAGCCTGGAGGGCATCGGCAAGACGGACCTGGAGCTGGCGCGGGCGGCCACGGAGGCGGCGGCCGGCCGCGCGCTGCTCTGGGTCACGCTGGAGTCGCCGGAGGAGACGGCGGCGCTGGCGCGGGTGGCCCGGGACCGGGGCCTAGGTGCGTCCGGGCGCGCGCTCGACGTCCTGCTCCGGCTCAACCCGGGGCTGGCCGGCGAGACGCGGCGCTCCTTCCAGGTCGGCGCGGCGGGGAGCAAGTTCGGGATGGCGGAGGAGGAGCTGCTCGGTTGCGCGCGTGAACTGCGCCGCTCCGGTCCCGGCGTCCGCGTGCGCGGCGTGCACGTGCACGTCGGCTCCCAGCTGGCCGCGACGCGGGCGTGGGTCGGGGCCGCGGCCGCGGCCTGCTGCGTCGCCGCGGAGCTGGGCCGCCAGGACCCGAACGCGGACACCGTGGACCTGGGTGGCGGATTCCCGTCGGGCCCGGACGGCGCGCCCGGTCCGGACGAGTTCCGCGCCGCTCTGGAGGCGCGTCTGGAACGGGACGGGCTGGCGTTGCCGCGCCGACCCGCGGTCGAGCCGGGACGGTTCCTCATCGCGAGTGCTGGCTGGCTGGTGACGCGCGTGCTGCACGTGCGCGCGAGGCAGCGTCCGCAGGTCGTCGTCGACGCGAGCCTGGCGGAGCTGATCCGACCCGCGCTCTACGGCGCGCGGCACGAGCTCGCCGTTGTCGACTGCGCCGCGGGCCCGGACGCGGAGCGCTCGCCGACGTCCGTCGAGGGAGCCGTGTGCGAGGGCACGGACACGTTCGGCGTCCACGAGCTGCCGCCGCTGCGTCGCGGCGACGTGCTCGCGTTCGCCGCGACCGGCGCGTACGTGTCCTCGATGGCCTCCCACTACAACGGCCGCCCCCGGCCCCCGGAACTGCTGCTGGACGAGGAGCGCGAGATCAGGGTGGCCCGCCCGGCCCGCGACTTCGTGCCCTAGCAGGATCCGCTTCGCCGCCCCGGGACGATCGCGCCCACCGTCCCGGCGCGCGTGGCCGATTCCCGCCAGACAGGGGCCTCCTCGGATGCCATACTCGGGCTGTCATGGATGACGACCTGCGCTACCGGGCAGTGCGCTCGCGGGATGCTCGCTTCGACGGCTGGTTCTTCGTCGCCGTCACCACGACGCGCATCTACTGCCGTCCCAGCTGCGCGTCCGTCGTCCCCCGCCGAGATCGCGTGCGCTTCTACCCCACGGCCGCGGCCGCCCAGCTCGCCGGCTTCCGCGCCTGCAAGCGCTGCCGCCCCGACGCCGCTCCCGGATCTCCGGAGTGGAACCGCCGCGACGACACCGTCGCGCGCGCCATGCGCGCGATCTCCGATGGCGTCGTGGACCGCGACGGAGTCGTGGGCTTGGCGCGGCGTCTCGGATACTCGCCGCGTCAGCTGCGGCGCGTGCTGCTCGCGGACGTGGGCGCGGGCCCGCTGGACCTGGCGCGCGCTCAACGCGCGCAGGCAGCACGCATCCTTCTCCAGACCACGGAGCTGAGGATCGCGGACGTCGCGTTCGCGGCCGGCTTCGGCAGCGTGCGACAGTTCAACGACACGATCCAGGCCGTGTTCGGCGAGTCGCCGAGCTCGCTCCGGGCGCGGTGCGGCGCGCGGGGGGTCGCGGACGGTAGCACTGCGGGCGGCGCGCTGAGGCTGCGGCTCGCGTACCGCGCGCCGCTGCCGGCCCAGCGCGTGTTCGCGTTCCTCGCGGCGCGT
This sequence comes from Candidatus Dormiibacterota bacterium, assembly GCA_030038765.1. Lineage (GTDB taxonomy): Bacteria > Chloroflexota > Dormibacteria > Aeolococcales > Bog-877 > Bog-877. The sequence continues at coordinate 5,734 of JASHRA010000079.1, forward strand.
GCCGTGCCCGGGATAGAGGAGGGAGACGAAACGTTCTACCGGCGCTCGCTGTCGCTGCCCAACGCGGCGGGCGTGGTCACGGTGCGCGCACCCCGGGGCGCCGGCGGGTACATGGAAGCTGAGCTCGACCTGGAGGACCTGCGAGACCTCACGGCCGCGGTCAAGCGCACGCGCCGCCAGCTCGACCTGGACTGTGACCCGGAGGCGGTCCTGGAGCTGCTCGGGCGGGACGCGCTGCTGGGCCCGGCGGCGCGCGCGCTGCCCGGCCTCCGGGTGCCGGGCC
>JASHRA010000080.1 GCA_030038765.1 Candidatus Dormiibacterota bacterium
TGCGTGGAGCTGGTCGCGCGGCCTGTCGGCCCGATCGCCGTTGTGAGTTCCGGCAGTCTGGCGCATCCCACCCCGAAGCAGCTGGAGCAGCATCATGTCGTGGCCCACGCCGTTTGCCACCTGGCGCACCTGCGAGAGCACGACCCTGGAGTGGCCAGGGCGGCGACCCTGGTGCCCGAACTTTGGTCAGCGGTCGCGGCAGCTGCAGCGAGCGCCTCGACACAGGCCCATGATCAGATCCACGCGGCCCTCGGCAGCCCAGTCTTCGACAGCGACTCGGCCGCAGAGCAGGTGCCGCCGGGTGCAGCTTTCCGCCGCGCCTCCCACGCCAGAAGCAGGGTTGCCACGTGATGGATACGGATCCTCGACGAGATGCGAGTCGCAGCAAGCCAGGGATGCGCCAGGATGGCAGTCTTGTAGAGCAGCTCCGGCAGTTCTGGGACGCGGACTCCGCCACCTACGATCGGGATGCGGTCCACCACCCGACCGCTCCGCTGGAGCGCTCCGCCTGGAGAGGGGCGCTGGAGAGCCTGTTGCCACCGGCGCCGGCTCGCGTGCTGGACGTCGGGGCAGGGACCGGCTTTCTGAGCCTGATGTTGGCCGAGCTTGGATACCGAGTGACCGCGGTCGACCTCTCCCCAGGCATGCTCGGCGTACTGGACAGCAAGGCGGAGAAGGCCGACCTGGAGATCGACACCGTCCAAGCCGACGCGGCTTCGGTGCCTCCGGGGCCCTTCGACGCGATCGTCTCCCGGCACCTGCTATGGACGCTCTTGGAGCCGCTCCCAGCTCTCAGGGCCTGGCACAACGCATCACCCCAGGGGAGGCTAGTCCTCTTGGAGACCCTTTGGTGGGACTCTGGGACCCTGTTGGGTAGTCTGCGTCCGTTGGCCCTACAGGGCCTGCATCGCCTGCGGAGAACTCGGCCAGCCCACCACGCGAGCTACAGCCCAGAACTTCGTGCCGCCCTTCCGCTGGGTCACGCCGTCCGCCCGGAAAGCCTCATTCAACTCGTGACGGACGCGGGATGGACGTCGCCGCGGCTTTACAAGCTTGCCGCTGTGGACTGGGCCGCGAGCCGCAGTCTTGCGTGGCCGGAAAGGACGGTCGGCGTCCCTCCTCGCTTCGCGCTGGTCGCCGGAGCCCGCTGAGGACCGCCCCACTGCCCCCGGGCCCTCCCGGTCGCCTCGGCTAGCGTCAACTGCGATTCCGTCCTCGTTGCCATCCCCAGCTACTTGCCATCTGAGTGCAACTCTGCTAGCCTATCCCGCTATAGGGAGCGGGGGTGACCCCAGCGCCGAAGGAGGACAGCGCGTGGCCGTCGCAGAGGCATCCGTCGAACTCAGTCGTATCCAGCGGTTCCGCAAAGCGCTGACGCCAAAGGAGTGGCGCCGCGCCCAGGTCATGTTCGGCACCATCCTCCTCCTGCACGTCGTCGGGTTCGGAGTATTTATCGTTTTCGTCGTCCCTTCCAACCTCAAGGGACTCGGTATAGGTGTGGCGGCTCTCGCCTACACGCTCGGGTTGAGGCATGCGTTCGACGCCGACCACATTTCCGCGATCGACAACACGACCCGAAAGCTCATGAACGAAGGGCAACGGCCCCTCAGCGTCGGGTACTTCTTCTCACTCGGCCACTCCACCATCGTGATAGCGATAGGTGCCGGCATCGTGGTGGCCGAAAAGGTCGTCTACTCCGCCGTCTCCCACAACTCCTCCGGGCTAGAGCAGTTCGGTGGCATCTTCGGCACTATCGTTTCGGCCGCATTCCTGTACTTGATCGCGGTGCTGAACATCGTGATCCTGGCAGGGATACTCGGTGTTTTCCGGAAGATGCGGAAGGGCCACTACAGCGAGGAGGAGCTCGAGGAGCAGCTCAACAACCGCGGCCTCATGTACCGCTTCTTCGGCCGCTGGATGAAATCGATCACCCAGCCCTGGCAGATGTACCCGGTGGGGGTTGTCTTCGGGATGGGCTTCGATACAGCCACCGAGGTGGCACTCCTCGCCACCACCGCGATCCTGGCTTCGGAAGCACTCCCGTGGTACTCGATCATGTGCCTGCCGATTCTCTTTACCGCCGGTATGTCGCTGATGGATACATTCGATGGTTGCTTCATGAACATCGCCTACGGATGGGCCTTCTTCAACCCCATCCGCAAGGTGTACTACAACCTTGCCATCACCGGTCTCTCCGTGAGCATCTGTTTCTTCATCGGCACCATCGAGGTTCTAGGCCTGCTGCCCATGGAGCTGCACCTCAAGGGAGAGTTCTGGAACCTGATGGCTGGGTTCAACATCAATCTGGCCGGCTTCGTGATCGTCGGGCTATTCGTCGTCACTTGGGTATCCGCGCTGCTCATTTGGCGTCTTGGCCACATCGAGGAGAGATGGCAGGCGGGCCTCAAGGGCAGCGGGGACATAGCCAAGCTCTAACGCGTGAACTCCGCGGGAGCTCATGGAACCCAATCGGCCGCCGATGAAGGGCAGGCCGCCCGGCGGGCCCGACTCGGTTGGGCCGGCCCATGGCTCGGACAGTTCGAGTCGCGCTGACGAGCCAGCGCCAGGTTTCGGACCTCGTACCGCTGAAGAGGCGTTGACGCTCGTTCGACAGCGCGGCGGTCGCATCACCAGCTCGAGGCGGCTACTGCTGAACACGATATTCGGAGGAAGCGGGCACCATACCGCGGTGGACCTAGCTACTCGCGTCCAAGCGATCGCTCCCGACGTCAGCCGGTCGACTATCTATAGGCAGCTGGAAGAACTTCAGCACCTCGGAGTCGTGGACCGTACGTTCCTCGGCCACGGACCGGCCATTTACCACGCCTACCCGCTAGCTCACCCCCACCTCGTGTGCGACCGCTGCGGCGCCGTAAGCGAGCCCCCTGAGGCTTCTCTTGGTGGCCTCGCCCACGAGGCTCGTGTCCGGTTCGCGTTTGTCGTAAATCCTCGTCACGTAGTGGTAGGCGGGCTCTGCAGCGACTGCCAGCAGGCAGACGTGCCAGGGACCAAGGGATCATTGCTGGGTGACCGTCATTGAGGCGTGGTGGCGCCGCGTCGCCGCGACCTAGATAGTCGCTTCTGCCGAACTTTCCGGGTGGCTCGTGTGGCACGCGACATGGACCTAAAACCGTATGCCCTGCGCCAACCGTCCGCTCAGCCCCGTGGTGAGCCCCAGCTCATCGGGATGACCGGCCGCACGAAACGGTCACCGTGCTCCACATCGACCGTGCCTCGGGGCCCTCGTCGCGACGCAGCAGGTGCATATGGCGCCCGCGGACGACCCAGAGGTTCCCAGAGAGGTTGCCCGACCGTGGGTGAGTTCTGGCGCTCGCTCAGACGCCGGAGTTGCTTAGCGCTGACCGACGGAGGCCGACTCCAAATGTTCCTGGCCTCGTAAGCGATGACGGCTTCAGACTTCAGGGCTCGCGGTCCCATTTCAAGTCCAGGGCCACCCACATGTCCCCTCTGCCGTGCCGGCTCGAGCAAGACCACGGTGATCTGAGTATCCGGCCTTTCCATCCCCTGGCGGTTCCTGCAGAGCGACTATCTTCAGGGGCATGGACGCGACTGTCGCCTTGGTCGAGCCCACGAGCGCACACCATATCCGCGGTCTGGTGGCGTTGCTATCACGCCGGGTGCGCGCCACCCGGGCCAGGCAGAGACTGACCCCCACCCAGGTCTGGGTCCTCATGGCGATGGCCCGCCACCAGGGCATCAACCCCACCATGCTGTCCCGGATCGTGGCCCGGCTGGACGGCCCGGGGCTGATCGCCCGGCCCCCGGTCCCCGGCGACGGGCGGGCGGTGCTGCTGCTGGCCACCGCCGAGGGGCAGCGCCGCCAGCGCTGGATCGAGCGCGAGCGCGACGCCCACCTGGACCGCGGCGTGGCCGGCCTGGATCCAGCCCGACAGGGGCTCCTCAGCGCCGCGCTGCCGCTGCTGGAGGAGCTGGCGCGCGGGCTGGCGCGGCCGGCCGACTGAGCGCTTGAGCCGCGCCTCCCGGGCCGCCAGGGCCACCTTCGCCGCGCTCGAGATCCCCAACTACCGCAAGTACACGGCGGGGCAGTCCGTCTCCCTGGTGGGAACCTGGATGCAGTCCACCGCCCAGGCCTGGCTGGTGCTCACCCTCACCCACTCCGCCGTCGCCCTGGGCGCGATCGTGGCCCTGCAGACGCTGCCGGTGCTGGTCCTGGGCGCCTACGGCGGGGTGGTCGCCGACCGTGTCGACAAGCGCCGGCTCATGGTCCTGCTCCAGTCCCTCATGGGGCTGCAGGCCCTGGTCCTCGGCGTCCTCACCGTGACCGGCCTGGTCCGGGTCTGGCAGATCGCCCTGCTGGCGGTGGTGCTGGGACTCAACAACACCTTCGAGAACCCGAGCCGCCAGGCCTTCGTGCTGGAGATGGTGGGCCCGCGCGACCTGCGCAACGCCGTCAGCCTCAACTCGGTGATGGTCAACGTGGCCCGGGCCGTGGGGCCGGCGGCCGCCGGCCTCCTCATCGCCTCGGTGGGCGTCGGCATCTGCTTCCTGCTCAACGCCGCCAGCTTCGTCGCCGTGGTCGCCTCGCTGCTGGCCATGGACCGGGCCCAGCTCTCGCCCAGCCCCCCGGCCCGGCGCGCCCGGGGCCAGCTGCGTCAGGGCCTCAGCTACGTGGCCGGCGTGCCCGAGCTGCTCCTGCCCCTGCTGATGATGGCGCTGGTGGGCACCCTGGCCTACGAGTTCCAGGTGGTGCTGCCGGTGCTGGCCAGCCACACCTTCCACGGCGACGCTCGCACCTACGGCTTCATGACCGCCGCCATGGGCGTGGGCGCGGTCATGGGGGGCCTGGTCACAGCCGCCCGCGGCGGCACCGGGCTGCGGCCGGTGACGCTGGCGGCGGCCGCCTTCGGCCTCGTGCTGCTGCTGGCCGCGGTCGCGCCCGACGTCGCCCTGGAGTACCTGGCCCTGGCCCTGGTGGGCTGGGCCAGCATCTCCTTCATCGCGCGGGGCAACTCCACCCTCCAGCTCAACGCCGCCCCCAGCATGCGGGGCCGAGTGATGGCCCTCTGGGCCATCGCTTTCATGGGGACCACGCCCATCGGCGGCCCGCTGGTGGGCTGGATCACCGCCGCCGGCGGGGCCCGGGCCGGTCTCGGGACGGGCGCCCTCAGCTGCCTCGTGGCGGCCGCCATCGGGCTCCTGGCGCGGCGCCGCTGGCGCCCGCAAGCGGGTCCCGGGGCGGCGCCGGAGACGGTGGCGGAGGAGGAGCTCAGCGACCTCTCGGCGTGATCGCCTGGGCGGGCCCGGCGACGGGGCGTCGCCGCAGGGGGTAAGGTTGCGCAGATATGTACCTCCTGCGTCACCCCCTGACCTTCCTGCTCCTGGCCCTGGTAGCCCTCTTCGTCCTCTTCTTCGTCGTCCTCCCGGCGCTCTCGCTGATCTTCCACCTGGTGCTGCTGGTCCTGATCGCCTGGGTCGTGCTCTCGCTCTTCCGGGTGCACCGCGGGCACCAGCAGTCCCAGCCCTGAGCTGAGTCCCGGTCCCGGCGCCGCCTAGGCCCTGGGGGCCACGTGGTGGTGGTCCTCCAGGTAGCGGCGGACCGCCAGCAGGGCCGCGATGCCGTCGCCCACCGCCGAGCCCAGCTGCTTGGTCGACCCCCGGCGCACGTCGCCGGCGACGAAGACGCCCGGCGTCGAGGTCTGGAACATGCCGTCGGCGCTGACGAAGCCGCGCTCGTCGAGCTCCACCGAGCCCCGGAGGAAGGCGGTGTTGGGGTCGAGCCCGATGAAGACGAAGGCCGCCGCCGGGGTCCAGGTGAACTCCTCGCCGCTGCCGAGGTCCCGGGCCCGCACCCGCTCCAGCCGGCTCTTGCCCTCCAGGGCCAGCACCGCGGTGTTGGTGTGGACGGTGAACTGGGGGTGCGAGCGCACCTTGTCCTGGAGCAGGCGCGAGGCGCTCAGCTCGGGCGCCAGCTGGACCAGCCGAACCCGCTCAGCGAACTGGGTGAGGAACAGCCCCTCCTCCAGGGCCGAGTTGCCGCCGCCGATCACCAGCAGCTCCTCTGAGCCCTTGTAGAAGGGGCCGTCGCAGGTGGCGCAGAAGTGGACCCCGGCGCCGATCAGGTCCTCCTCGCCGGGCACCCCGAGGCGGCGGTAGGAGGAGCCGGTGGCGACCAGGGCGGCGTGGGCGGCCAGCTCCTGGCCGCCGGCCAGCTCGAGGCGCACGTCACCTTCCCCGGCGCCGATCCCGGTCACCGAGACGGCCGCCAGCAGCTCCACCTGGTAGCGGCGGGCCTGGGCGATGAAGCGCTCGGCCAGCTCGGCGCCGCGGATGCCGTCGGGGAAGCCCGGGTAGTTGTCGATCCGCTCGGTCACCCCCGACTGTCCGCCCAGGGCGCTGCGGTCGACGACGATGGCGTCCATGCCCTCCCGGGCGGCGTAGATGGCCGCCGCCAGCCCGGCCGGGCCCCCGCCGACGATGGCCAGGTCGTAGAAGCTGCGCTCGGCGCGCAGGGAGAGGCCGAGCCTGTGGGCCAGCTCCTCGTCGCTGGGCTCGAGGAGGTAGTCACCGGGCCCGAAGACGATGGTGGGGATGGTCCGGCCGCCACCCTGGAGCTCCTCCACCAGGTGCCGGCCCTCGGCGTCCTCGTCGATGTCGACGAAGCGGTACTCCACCCGGTGCTCGGCCAGGAACTGCTTGCTGCGCTTGCAGTCGGGGCACCAGGGCGCCCCGTACACCGTTATCTCGGGCATCTGCTCCCCTCCTGTCCCGCCCTGGCGCGCCTGCCAACTGTATGGGAGGCAGGCTCGGGCGCACGGCCCGTCCGCGGTTTCCCGTCAATTTCCCAGCCGGCTCCAAAACAAATCCAAGAGCCGGGGTCCATATTCAGGGACGTGATCCGCGGCCGCATCTCCATCTCGCCCGCGCTCGGCGAGATCGGAGAGATCAGCAGGTAGGTAGAGATGGACCCCAGCCAAGAACCCGAGACCGGTGCTCTGCCGGAGCCGGCTCCGCAGCAACCCGCCCTCGGGGCCGGGGAACAGCCCCCGGCCTCCAGCACCTATTA
>JASHRA010000081.1 GCA_030038765.1 Candidatus Dormiibacterota bacterium
TGGGGATCATCCGCGACGGCGCCGAGATGGCCCTGGGACTGGACCAGGTGGGGCAGCTGGAGGCCCGGCTGGCGGAGCTGGAACCGGTCGGCGTGGGGGACATGGTCCAGCACCGGACCCTGGCCAACTCGCTGCTGGTGGCGCGCTGCTGCTTCACCGCAGCGCAGACGCGGCGCGAGAGCCGGGGGGCGCACTACCGGCGTGACTTCCCCGAGATGGACGACGCTCACTGGGGCTTCCCCATCCGGCTCGAGCTGAGGGAGGACGGCTCGCTGGTGGAGTCCCCGGGGCCGGTCGCCGCCGGCTCGGCCCGGGAGCCGTGAGTCGCGGCGGAGGCGCTCGATCGGAGTTGAGGGCCCGCCCGGGGCGGGGTGAGTGCGGGAGGCAGCGTTGAGATGGACGAGGGACGTGGAGCGCCGGAGATGAGCGGCCCGGACGGTCTGGCAGCCGCGCCCGAGCGGCTGGCGGCGATGGGCATCGCGCGGCGGCCCGGCCTCGGCGGCAGCAGCGTCCGCGAGGCGGAGCGCGAGCTGGAGCAGGCGGCCAGCGAGCAGGACGTCATCGACCTCACCGCCGCCGACACCCACGCCTTCCCGGCCCCGAACTGGGTGCTGGAGGCCTTCATGGACGCCGCCTCGGGGAACGGCCGGACCTACACCCCCTACCGCGGCGACCCGGGCGTCCGCGAGGCGGTGGCGGCCAACCTGGGCCGGCTCCTGGGCGTCCCCCTCGACGGCGCCCGGAACATCGCCCTGACGCCGGGGACCCAGGCGGCCCTGCTCTGCGCGCTGGCGGCCGTGGTCTCCCCCGGGGACGCGGTCGTGATCCTGGACCCGGACTACATGAGCAACGAGCGGCTGGTCCGCTTCCTCGGCGGCAACCCGGTCCGGGTCCCGCTGGACTGGGAGAGCAAGCCGGGCACGGCCGAGCTGGACCAGGAGGCCCTGGCCGGCGCCTTCGCCGCCGAGCCGGTGGCCGTGCTCTTCTCCAACCCCAACAACCCCACCGGCAGCATCCTCGGGGGCGACACCCTGGCCCGGATCGCGGAGCTGGCCGCCCGCCACGGCTGCGTCGTGGTCGCGGACGAGCTCTACTCCCGGCTCGTCTACGACGACCGTCCCTTCGTCCACTTCGCCACCCTGGCGCAGGCGCTGCCGGGCTGGATCACCACCATCGGTCCCTCCAAGACCGAGTCCATGAGCGGCTACCGGGTCGGCGTCGCGGTGGGCTCCGACGGGCTCATCGACCGGGTCGAGGACGTGATGAGCTCGGCGGTGCTGCGGGCCCCGGCCTACGCCCAGCACACCCTGGTCCGCTGGGCGGCGGCGGACCAGCAGTTCGTGCTGGAGCGGGTCCGCCGCTACCAGGAGCTGCGCGACGAGGCCGTTTCCCGGCTCAACTCCAACGGCGTCACCTCGGTCACGCCCTCCGCCGGCACCTCCTACCTCTTCCCCAGCTACCTGGCCCGGGACGCACACAGCGACCAGCAGGTCGCGCTGGCCCTGAAGCGCCGGGCCGGCATCGTGGTCAACCCCGGCTACCAGTTCGGCGACCGGGGCGTGGGACACTTCCGTATCTGCATCGCCCAGGACCGCCGGGTGCTGGAGCACTGCCTCGACGCCATCGCCACCGTGCTGGGCGAGGAGCTGGCGGTCTGAGGCCGGCCCGGCCCCGGGCAGGAGACCACTCATGACAGCGACGAAACCGTGGGACGGCACCATCCCGGACCAGGACCGGGCCGGCTTCCCCGGCCTGGCGGCGCGCGAGTCCAGGCCGCTCGAGGCCGGGGCGAGGCCGGCCCTGATCATCGTGGACATGGTCCGGGAGTGCGTCGACGACCGCTACCCCATCGGCTGCTCCCGCACCGCCCTGCCGGCGGTCCGCGCCAACGCGCGCCTGCTGGCGGCGGCGCGGGAGCGCCGCCTGCCCGTCTTCTTCACCAAGGACTGGCCCGACCCCGAGTACGACATGACCGCCGCCGAGAGGGGGCTCTGGAAGGGCCAGGGCGGGGCCCTCGACCCCGGGCTGCCGCCGGGGGACGTGATCGTGGAGGAGCTGGCGCCGGGACCGGGGGAGGTCGTCATCCACAAGGGCAGCAAGCCCAGCGCCTTCTTCGGGACCCCGCTCGCCTCCTACCTCAGCTTCCACGGCGTCGACACCACCATCGTCACCGGCATGCTCACCAGCGTCTGCGTGCGCGCCACCGCCGTCGACGCCTTCCAGAACAACTACCGGGTCGTGATCCCCTACGAGTGCGTCGCCGACCACTGCCAGATCTCCCACCGGGTGAGCCTCTTCGACCTCCACATGAAGCACGCCGACGTGGTCAGCCTGGAGGAGACCCTGGAGTACCTCCGGGCCCTGGAACGGCGCCCGGCGCCGGCACCGGCTCCCGCCTGAGGGGCGTCCCCGGCGGCGGCGGGGCTCCGCCGGGAGCGCCCTCCAGCAGCTCGGCCCGGCGCCAGCCCCGGAGCGAGCTGAGGACCGCCAGCTCCTCCGCCCGGGCCAGCTCCTGGACCCGGATGGGCCGGGCGCGCAGCCGCCCCTGGGCCAGCATCCGGCCCCGCTCCACCCCGGGCAGGCAACCGCTCTCCAGGGCCGGGGTGAACCAGGCGCCGTCGAGGCGGAGGGCCAGGTTGGCGATGGTGGTCTCGGTGAGCTCCCCGCGCTCGTTGACGAGGATCACGTCGTCCGCCTCGGGGAAGCGCGCGGCCCGGACCGCATAGGGGGTGCGCCGGGTGGTCTTGTGGAAGAGGAGCGGCTCGGAGGAGCGGACCGGCTCGCAATCGAGGGCCAGCCGGACCGGCCCGGGGCGGGAGGCGGGCAGGGGCCCGAGCTCCAGGTCGAGGTCGCCCTCCCGGCCCAGGAGCAGCCTCAGCCGGGCCGGGCCCGGCTGCCCGGACAGCCTCGCCGCCAGCGCCTCCCGGAGGCGGCCCAGGTCGAGGGCGAAGCCGAAGTAGTCGGCGGAGGAGGCCAGCCGCCGGAGGTGGTCCTCCAGGTTGCGCACGCCCGTGCCCGGCTCGAAGCCCATCGTCTCCAGGAGCCGGAACTCCTGCCGCGGGGGCCCCAGGACGGCCGCCTTGGCCAGCAGCTCGGCGTGCTCCCCCGGGGCCTCCGAGTCCCAGGTGATGGCGCCACCCGAGCCGAAGGCGGCCCGGCCGCCGCGGCGGTCGACGACGACGGTGCGGATGGCGACGCTGAAGCGGGCCCGGAGCGGGGAGACGGGGGGCGCGACCAGGCCGATGGCTCCGCAGTAGACGCCCCTCCGGCTCGGCTCCAGCTCGGCGATCGCCGCCATGGCTCGGCG
>JASHRA010000082.1 GCA_030038765.1 Candidatus Dormiibacterota bacterium
GATTACGGCGCGGCCGGGCCCAGCCCCAGTGAGCGCCCCCCGATGAGGGCCTGAGGGGTGCTCCAGGCGAGCACGCCGGCGACGGGGGAGTTGCGCCCGAGCCGGTTCCGCGAGGCGGGCCCGGAGGAGATCGACCAAGCGGCGGCGCTGGCGGCCAGGGCCGGCGCCGCCCTGGCCGGACTGCCGCCGCGCGCGCTGAGCCACCTGCTGAGGGCCCTGGCGGGGGAGCTCCGGCGCTGCGCCGAGGAGCTTGTCGCGCTGGCCGAGGGCGAAACCTCGCTGGGGCTGGAGCGGCTGCGCGGCGAGCTGGTGCGAACCTGCAGCCAGCTGAGCCTCTTCGCCGCCGGCGCCGGCTCCGGCCACTACCTGGAGCCGGTGATCCGCACCGCGGCCGGCGGCGCCCCCGACCTGAGGCGCCTCCAGACCCCGCTGGGCCTGATCGCCGTCTTCCCCGCCGCCAACTTCCCCCTCGCCTTCGGCGTGCTCGGGACCGACGTCGCGTCGGCGCTCGCGGCCGGCTGCCCGGTGGCGGTGAAGGCGCACCCCGGGCACCCGGAGACGTCCGCCGCGCTGGCCCAGCTGGCGGGGCGCGTGCTCCGGGGAGAGCGCCTCCCCGAGGCGGCGCTGACGCTGCTCCAGGGGGCCAGCCCGGCGGTCGGGGAGGCGCTGGTCGATCACCCCCTGGTGCAGGGCGTGTCCTTCACCGGGTCCCTGGCCGTCGGCAGCGCCCTCTACCGCCGGGGGGCAGAGCGGAGCTCACCCATACCGGTCTTCGCCGAGATGGGGAGCGTCAACCCGGTCTTCGTCACCGAGGGCGTGACGCGCGAGCAGCCGGGAGCGTTCGCGCGGGGCCTCTTCGAATCCGTCAACCTTGGCAACGGCCAGTTCTGCACCAAGCCGGGGCTGGTCTTCTGCCCCTCGGGGGCGAGCGCGGACCTGGTCGCCCTCCTCCGGGAGATGGTCACCGCCTCAAGGCCGCGCCCGATGCTGAGCCGGCGCATGGCGAAGGCCTACGCGGCGGGAACGCTGGGCCTGCGGGAGTGGGCCGACCTGGGCACGCCCGGGGCCGGGACGCCGGGCGGCGAGGCCGGCTTCAGCGTAGGGCCGGCGATCGCCTCGACCAGCTGGTCCCGCGTCAGGGGCCACGCCCAGCTCTGGGACGAGATCTTCGGGCCCGTCGCCATCGTCGTCGCTTGCGACGGCATCGAGGAGTTCGAGGAGGCGGCCCGGTGCATGCCCGGCAGCCTCACCGCCACCATCCACTGCCTGCCAGGCGAGGTCCGGGGCGTGGCCGGCCTGGCCCGGGCGGTGGCGGCCCGCGCCGGCCGGGTCATATGGCGCGGCTTCCCCACCGGGGTGACGGTGGCGGACGCGATGCAGCACGGCGGTCCCTATCCGGCCAGCACGCAGCCCTGGGCGACGTCGGTCGGGGACTTCGCGGTGAGGCGCTGGCAGCGACCCGTCTGCTACCAGAACTGGCCCGACCAGCTGCTGCCGAAGGCCCTCCAGTCGGCCAACCCACTGCGGCTGCGCCGGCTGCTGGACGGCCACTGGACGAGGCAGCCGGACCGGCGCGGCCAGGCCTAGCCCCGGCGCCGCACCCCTAGCGCCAGCGCGCCCCGGCTCGAGGGCTCGCCGCAGGCCAGCACCGCCGGAGCGACCGCCGGTACACTCGGCTGAGCCTCAGCCAATCTGAAACGGGCGTTACAGTGGCCGGACAGAGCATCCCCGAGCTGGTCCAGGAACACGCTTCCGACTTCACCCCCTCGGAGCGCAGGCTGGCCCGTGCCCTCCTCGCCGCCTACCCCATCTCCGGGCTGGAGTCGGTGGCCCAGCTGGCGGCCAGGGCCAGCGTCAGCGCTCCCACGGCGCTGCGCCTGGTGCTGAAGCTGGGGTTCTCCGGCTACCCGGCCTTCCAGCGCTCCGTCCGCGAGGAGGTGCAGGCGCGGATCACGGCTCCGGCCCGGCGCCCGGACCGGGGGCTGGCCGCGGCCCGCGCCCCTGAGAGCATCGAGCAGGCCTTTGGGGAGATCAGCCACGTCGTGAGCGAGACCGCCGCCCTGCAGTCGGAGTCGGAGCTGGAGCAGGTGGCAGCCCTGCTCGCCGACCCGGGCCGGCGGGTGACCGCCTTGGGGAGCCGCGTCAGCCACGTGCTGAGCGCCCACCTCATCGGCCAGCTGAGCCAGCTGCGGCCCAAGACGCACCTGCTCCCCGCCGGCTCGCCACGGCTGATGGAGGAGCTGGTGGACTTCGGCCGCCGGGACGTGACCGTGGTCTTCGACTACCGCCGCTATCAGCGCGACACCATCGACTTCGCCCGCGCCGCGGCACGGCGCCGGGCGACGGTGGTGGTCGTGACCGACCCGCTGCTCTCGCCCGCCAGCCACTGGGCGAGACACGTCCTGACCTTCCGCCTGGGGGCAATGAGCCCGCTGGACACGCCCATCGGGGGCTTCGCCCTGGTCGAGGTGCTGCTCTCCGAGGTGGCCCGGAGGCTTCCGGACAGCGGGAGATCGCGGTTGAGCTCGCTGGAGGAGCTCAACCACTACTGGATGTGGGACCGGACCCTGGTCGACTCGGGTGCGTGAGCCACAGCGGGCTCCGAGCAAGAGCCCGGGCGGTCCGCCATTAGCAGGTCTTCGTGCTGGAAGTGGGCGCAGCAGCCACGCTTTTGCCGCTCAGCGGCGGCAACGAGCGCCAAGACCGTGCCTGATCGAGCACACTCCTGCCGCCGACGTCAGCCGGACAGCGTCCTAGCCCTAACGGGACCGCGATACCCAAGATCACCTCGGTTCGAACTGACCGCGTGACCGGTCCATCTTGACGGCCGGCCGAGAGGGCTCTACCGTGCCCATCTGGGGCGGCTCGGACGCTGAGTGGGAGGCTGACGGTGCGTATCGAGTCCTCGGTCACGTCTCTCAGCTGGATCCCCTCCGAGGCCATCAGCGGGCTCTCGGTACGGCTGCCCTTCGACCTCGGCGTGGCTCACTACGACGAGCCCCCGCCGGATCGCATCGGCAGTCTGGACGAGCTGCGGCAGGCCGATCGCTTCCGCTTTGCCAACCAGCTCCGGGCCTACGTCGAGGTCCAGGACGGCCGCGTCGTCGGCTGGGGCCAGTCCGGGGGCGGGGAGATCGGCTCCACCACCCTTCGCATCGGGCGCCGCGAGATGATCTTCCAGGCCACCGCCCTGCCGGACCTGCGCCCCGAGCCCAAGGTGTCGCCGACCTCGGTCACCTTCTCCCAGACCGCGGGGGGACGCACCGGCGTGCCGGCCCCGCGCCGGGTCCGCCGGGCGCCGTTCGTCCAGGTCTCGGCACCGCTGGCCTGGACCACGCTCCGCCTCACCATCCACGCTGACGGCACTTCCCGGGCGGAGCTGGCGGGCGCCAGCCCCTTCCCCCGGCACTGGCTCTACGACGCCGGCGGCAAGCTCATGGCCAAGAGCGGGCTGATCGACTTCGGCAGCTGGTACTCCCGCGCGTTCGGCCGTCACACGCCCTGGGGGGACAAGGACTCGGCGGCCCTGACCACGGCCGTCGAGTCGGCGCTGGAGCGCGAGCTCTCGCTGCTGGTGATGCGGGGAGCCAGCAAGCCCCGGATCCGCCGCGTCAAGCCGGACCAGGTCATCACCAGCGAGGGCGCCCAGGAGGACGACCTGATCCTGGTCTTGGACGGCGTGGTGCGGGTGGAGCGGGGTGGCAAGCGACTGACGGAGCTGGGACCCGGAGCGCTGCTCGGCGAGCGGGCCGTGCTCGAGGGCGGCGCGCGGACGGCCACGCTGAGGGCGGTGACCGGTTGCAAGCTGGCGGTGGTACCGAGCGACCGGGTGGACCGAGCGGCGCTGGAGGAGCTGAGCAAGGGCCATCGCGTCGAGGAGCAGCGCTCGGACTGACGGCGACAGCCCCGCCTTCTGGGACTGCACGTGCACGGTGCTTCGCCTGCTTCTTCGGGGCGATGGTGAAGCGAGTGGTGTGTTTGGGTGTCGCGACGGATGAGGACCCGATCCCGGAGCGCGCTCCTGGGACGGTCGCGCCGGGACCAGCCCTCCCTGTA
>JASHRA010000083.1 GCA_030038765.1 Candidatus Dormiibacterota bacterium
CGGAGCTTGGGCCTCGAACAGTCCCAGGACCCGCTCGGCGCAGTCGGCAGCCCAGCCCGCCAGGAGCCGTCGCTGGGCCAGGCTGAGCGTCTGCGGCGATGTCACGGTCCTGGGTCCGCGGGCCGGTCACGCACCCCGGCGCGGCGCCAGCCCGGCCCTAGCCGGGCAGGCGCGCCTGGGCCTGCTCCAGGTCCAGCTCGCCCCGGGCCAGGGCCTGCAGCACCTCCAGCGGTGACTCCTGGGGGCCGCCCTCCGGGTCCAGCCCGAGCCGGGCCAGGAGCTGGTCCAGGCGCGCCCGCACGGTAGGGTAGCTGACCCCCAGCTGGCGCTCGATGGCCTTGAGGTTGCCCCGGGAGCTGAGGAAGAGCCGCAGCAGGCGGCGGTCGGCCGGGCCCAGGGCGCAGAACTCGCAGGTCTCGAAGTCCCCGGAGAGCTCGGTGCCGCAGCCGGCGCAACTGAGCCGGGTGAGGTGGAGCTGGTCGCCGCAGACGGGGCAGGTGCGGGGCGCGGAGCGCTCCGCCACTCAGAGCTCCTCCACCCAGACGACACCGGCCGTGGTCTCGACCTCGAGCTCGCCCTCCCCCTCGCCGACCCTGGCCTGGCGCTCCTCGCCGCCCATGGTCCATCCCTCGGCCAGGCCGGCGGTGTCTCCGGGGAGGTTGATCCGCCCCATGGTGCTGCGCGCCAGCACGCGGACGCTCGAGCCGCGCTCCAGGCCCACCCGCACCGTTCCCGCCTCAGAGCGGATGGTGGACTTGCCCTCCTTGAGCACCCCCTGGGCCGAGATGGCGCCCCAGGTGACGCGCAGCTCGATGGGGCTGGCGAATCCCTCCACCTTGGCGCTGCCGGCCTGGATCTCGGCCCTGATCGGGCTCCGGACGTCCTTGACGGAGAGCAGCCCGGCCGCCATCTCCACCTCCAGCGCCAGCTCCGGGTTGAGGCGGATCTGGATCGGCCGGAGCGCCCGCTCGGGGTGGCCGGAGGGGAAGCCGGGGATGCCGATCTGGCCCGGCCAGTGGAAGCTGAAGCCGGAGCCCTGGTCGTCCCTGGCGCCGGTGCGGATCTCCAGCGTCTCCCCCTCGCGCTTGACCTGGTGGGGCCCGGTCACGGCCGCCTCCCGGACGTCGGCGTCGCCCACTACCCGCAGTGGGTGCAGCGCGCCCACCACCCGGACCCGGCGGATGGGCGACGCGGTCACGGCCAGCTGCCGTTGCTGCAGCGCCTCGACCTGGGCCGCGCCCTCCTCCGGGCTCAGCTCGCCCCTGGAAACCTTGTTCAGTATCTCGCGAATGTCATCTTCAGCCATGACCATGAATCTAAGACCAGAGGTGACAATATGTCAACTCACAATCAACATCAGTGAGACGGGGCCTCCGGGATAAGATTCCGCCGTGGCCTCCCGAGGCAACCGCCCCCCGCCCCTGGCGGCGCCCCAGATCGCGCCCCCGCCCCGGATGACGCAGACCGAGATCTCGGTCTGGGCCGCCTATGGGCTGGTGGCCGTGCTGCTCATCCTGGTGCCGCTGCTGACGCACTCCCTGGGGCTGGTCGACTTCTTCGCCTGGGGACTGCTGCTGGGGGCGGCCGGGCTCAGCCTCTACTGGATGCGCTCCGGCTCCCTGCAGGGACCGGAGTGGCTCACGCCCGACGACTACGAGGAGTTCCTGGCCGAGCTCCAGGGGACGGCCGGTCCTCCCGTTGCACCCAGACAGCGCGGGCGGCGCGAAAGCCGAGAGCCGTCTGCCTCCCCCCCACCAGCACGGTGACGGCGTCGGCCCCGGCGGCGTGGCGGACCTCGACCCGGGTCCCCAGGTGGAGCCCCTCCTGGTCCAGCAGCTGGAGCAGCTGGGGGGCCTCGTGCTCGGCCACCTCGGAGATCCGGGAGATGAGGGCCGGGATCCCCGCCGGCAGCTCGTAGAGGTTCTCCAGCTCGCGCTCCGGCAGCCCCGCGCCCGGGATCTCGTTGCCGTGGGGGCAGGTGAGGGGACGGCCCAGGGACTGGAAGATGCGCTCCAGCACCAGCTCGGAGAAGGCGTGCGACATCTGGCCGGCCTCCTGGTCGGCGGTGGTCCAGTCCAGGCCGAGTGCGTCCGTGAGCCAGCGCTCCACCACCCGGTGCTGGCGCACGACGCCCGCCGAGGCGGCCTCGCCGGCCGGGGTCAGGAGGAGGCTCCGGTCCCGGTTGAACTCCACCAGGCCCTGCTCGTGGAGCCGCTGCATGACACCGGTGACGGTGGGGGCGCTCACCCCCAGCCACTCCGCCAGGCGCGAGGGCCGGACCGCCTCGCCCTCGTGGGAGATGTAGTAGGTGGCCTCCAGGTAGCGGGCGGCGGTCTGGGACAGGGCCGCCGCGGCGGCCACGCTGACCGCCGGGCCGGCGGGCCGCTCGGGCCGGGGACGGCCAGGGTAGCGGTAGGGCCTCGGCTCCGGCGAACCCATAGCCGACCATCGTAAGTTCCCGGCGGGAAGATTCACAGGGCCCGGGGTCGGCTCTTCCCGGCCGACGTAGGATGGGGCCGTCAAGCCCAGCGGGAGGCCCTCATGAGCCAGGTGAACGATCACCACGAAGACATAGTTCTCGACTTCCTGGGGGATCCTCCGGAGATCGAGGCGGGGAACATCTTCCCCATCGAGTGGCACGAGGAGACGCCCCAGCTCACCGACATCTACGAGAAGGCCAAGCGGGACGCCTGGAACCCCTCCCAGCTGCCCTGGGACCAGCTCGACCCCACCCAGTGGAGCGAGGAGGAGCGGCTGGGGATGATGTACTGGTTCGGCGTCCTGGCCAACTTCGACGCCTCCGGCCCGGCCGTCTTCGCCAAGGCCATGGTGCGCAGCTACGAGCTGCACGAGGAGGACCCGGTCCGCCGCTGCCTCTTCTCCGTGGTGCGCGACGAGCAGAACCACGAGGAGGTCTGCGGGCGCATGATCCAGCGCCTCAAGGAGCGCGGTCCGATCGGCTTCGAGCCGCGCACCGAGCTGGAGCGCCAGGCGGTGCGCAACCTCAAGTGGCTCTACTACAACGGCGCCCGCTACTGGAACGGCTACAGCAAGGCCCTCTACCGCTATCCCATCGCCATCCTCTTCTCCTCCTTCCTCATGGGCGAGGTGGCCTCCTCCACCCTCTTCCACCACATGTACCGGCACTCCGACCACCCCGTCTTCCAGGACGCCTTCCTGCACATCGGCAAGGACGAGGCTCGCCACCAGGCCATCTGCATGCGGATGCTGGAGAACCACTTCCAGACCATCACCGAGGAGGAGAAGCAGCTGGTGACCAGGCAGCTGCGGGCCGGCTTCGTCTTCCTCTCGATGATCCTCTTCGAGCCGCCGGACCAGTTCTGGATCATCCCCCCCGACTTCGCCGACGTGCACCGGCGCATGGAGGACATCGCCCGCGGCGCCGGCCTCGGCGTCGCCACCCTGGAGCAGAAGGCGGAGAACTGGCGCCAGGCGATGCTGCGCATGAAGGCGATCGTGGAGAAGCACGGCATCGCCTTCCCCGCCATGCCCGAGGTGGGGATCAGCGGCGAGGAGGTGACCGACTTCTCGGAGGACGACCTGATCCCGGTCTTCTGAGGAGTTCGGCCGGGACCGGCGCCGTCCGGGCCGGCGGGAGCTCGGCTCAGGCGCCCAGGCGCACCGCCGCGGCCCAGGTGAAGAGGGGGCGCCCGGTGGACGTGGTTTCGACGAAGACGGTCCCGCAGGAGAGGCCGGCCAGGCCCGTGGGCCCGGCCGTGGGGACGCAGGCAGAGCCCATCTGGAGCTCCACCCCGTGGCCGATGGCGGGCCAGCGATAGAGGATGTTGCGGCGGTGCCCCCAGCAGCCCGGGGCCGCGGGCGAGCTGCAGTCCAGGTTGCCAGACCCGGGTCCCAGGTAGCCGTCCACGTACATCAGCTCGACGTCGATGAGCACCTGGTTGATGCCCTCGCCCCAGTTGCTGGCCCAGGCCACGGCCGGGCCCTGGTAGGTGGGATCACGGTGACCCTGGGCCGCCACCAGGGCGACGGCGTCGAGTGCCGCCGTCTCGGCCGCGATCGGGGCAGGCGCCGGGAGACGCGCTCCTCGTCGACCAGGACCAGCTCCTGGTCCGCGTCGGAGAGCGACCAGAAGCCGCGCGGCAGGCGCGCCGCTGCCAGGCCCTCTCCCTCCCGGGCTGCGTCCAGGGCACCCAGCGAGGCGGCCCGGCAGGCACCCAGCCCCAGGGAGCACTGGGTGTCCGCCTCGCGGACCAGCTGGGTGTCGTTCCCGGAAGGGTTGCCGAGGTCGAAGGGAGCGCGGCTCGCGCGCCCGGACCCCGGGACCGAGCCGGGGCTCGCCGGAGTGCAGCCGGCGAGGGCGGCCGTCACCAGCAGGAGCAGCACACGGAGGCTCCAGGAGGCGCGGGCCAACTTGCGCCAGCTACCGCGGGCCGGCCGTCAGCCCTGATCGAGCGACTTGTGCCCGGCGCAGTCCGCGCAGAGGACCTTGGAGGGATCGTGCTCCAGGTCCGGCTTGCTGATGGCCTTGCCGCAGCCATCGCAGATGCCGTACGTCCCCTCCCGGACCTTGCCAATGGCGCTCTCGACCTGCGCCAGGGCCCGCTTCAGGGCCTCCAGGTGGCGCTGGTGCCGCTGGCGCAGCGCCTCGTCCACGATCGGGCCCATGCGGTCCGCCTCGGCCCACTTGGTCTGCAGGACGTCCAGCTGGGCCTGGAGCTGGGCCGGCATGAGCGGGTCCTGGTCGAAGTCATGGTCCATCTCGGTACCCTCCTCTTCCGCCGGGACTTGTGCGGTCGCCGATCCGGCCCGGCGAGGCGCCGGGAGCCAGGTGGGCCGGCGAGGTCAGCCCTGCAAGCTTGCGCCCTGATCGCGCTCCTGGGAATCGCCGAGCCCCGCCCAGGATGGCACCGGGAGCAGGACGTCCGGTTCAGACCGGTCCGTAGGCCCGGCCCACCTGGAACTCGTAGACGAGGCGCCCCTCGGCCTCCATCGCGGCCAGGAACTCGGGCTCCTCGACCTCCCTGCCGAACCAGTTGAGCGGGCCCCCCGGACGCCCCTGCATGACGCGGAAGAGACGGAGGTTCTCCGTCGCCGCGCGCTCGCCCTCGATGAGCGTGACGGTGGTTTCGAGACCGAGCCAACGGGGGCCCGCTTCGAAGACGAAGAGGGTGCAGCGCGGATCGCGCCGCAGGCGCCGGGTGCGCACCCGGTCCCGGGTTCCGCTGCTCCAGAGCCGGCCCTCCACCAGGGCCACCCCGACCCGGCTGACCTTGGGCACGCCGCCGCCGACCGTGATCATGGCCGCCGAGTGCTGCTGGGCCAGGAAGTCGCGCTGGGCCGGGCTGAGGTTCACGGTGGCACAGGATACTTCCGCCTCCGGTGGCCCGGACCCGGGCACCAGCGCGCTCTGCGGAGACAGCTCGCGGGGGCGCCGCTAGTCTGGGGACGTGAGCGCGTCGAACTCGGGCCGGGCGGCCCTGCTACGGGCCCTGGCCGCCGGCCTGCCGCCACCCGGCCCCTTCCCCCTCCGCTCCACCGAGCCCGACCCGGGGCTCTTCGGCCCCGGCAGCGCCACCTGGCGCGTGATGCGCGAGCCGCTGCTCATCCTGGGCTCGGCGCGGGCCCTGCTGGTGCAGACCGCGCACCCCCTGGTGGCCCAGGGGGCGATCGACCACAGCGATTTCGCGGCCGACCCGGTGGGACGCTTCCAGCGCACCGCCGGCTGGGTCACGACGGTGGTCTTCGGCACCCGGGAGGAGGCGCTCGAAGCCACCCGCCGGGTGAACCAGCTGCACCGGCCGGTCCGGGGAGAGCTGCCGGCCGAGAGCTCCACGCCGGCCTGGGCCGGGGGCAGCCGCTACCGGGCCCAGGACCAGCCGCTCGTGCTCTGGGTGCACGCCTCGCTGCTGGACGCCATGCTCAGCACCTACCGGAGCGTGGTCGGCTCCCTGCCCCCGCGCCAGGCCGACCGCTTCGTTCGCGAGTGGGATCGTGTGGGGGGCCTGCTCGGTCTGCCGCCGGGCAGCACCTGGAGCTCGGAGACGGCCATGCGGCGCTGGATCGAGGCCAGGATGCGCGAGGGCACGACCGTGCCCGGCGCAGGCTCCCTGGAGGTGGCCCGGGTGATCCTGGCCCCGGGCGTCAGCGGGCCCCTGCTGGCCCACCTCACCGGCCTGATCACGGCCGGGCTGCTGCCACCGCCGCTGCGTCGTGCCTACCGCGTCCCCTGGAGCCCGGCCCACGAGCTCGCCTACCGGAGCCTCACGCTCAGCCTGCGGATGTCCCGACCCGCGCTGCCGCGCCTGCTCCGGGTCTCGCCCGCCTACGACTTCGCCCAGGCCCGGATCCGGGGGCAGCTGCGCCGCGAGACCGGTCGTGAGGAGAGGCTGCGCTCCGAGCTGAGGCTGGCCTGAGCCGACTCCCCCATCCACGGCCGAAACTGGGGCGTCCCGCACCCGGCTCGGCACCGGCGAGCGAATCCCCAAGCCGGTGCGACCTCGGCCTGACCCAGCAGCGCCCCGTCAGCCGCTGGCGACCAGGCCCTCCTCGACCGTGGCCGGCACCAGCTGACCGGTGGGGAGCTGGTGCCGGCGGGCGCGGACCAGGCTGGCGGAGACCGCGGCCGCCAGCAGCAAGAGCCCGGCGCTGACGGCGAAGGCAGTGGTGTAACCGTGCACCGCGGCCCGGCCCAGGGCGTCCTGGATGTGCGGGTTGCGTACCAGGTAGCCGGCGGCGGCGCCGGTGGCGACAGTGTTCAGCAGCGCGGTCCCGATCGAGCCTCCCAGCTGCTGGGTGGCGTTGACCATGGCGCTGGCCACCCCGGCGTCGTGGAAGTCGACCCCCACCAGGGCGGTGCTGCTCATGGGGACGAAGGTCAGGCCCATGCCCAGGCTGATCAGCAGCTCCGGGGGCAGGATCCCGGTCAGGAAGCCGCTCTGCACGGTGAGGTGGGTGTACCAGAGGAGGCCGGAGGTGGCCAGCAGCATGCCCACGGTCATGAGCGGCCGCGGGCCGAGGCGGGGCAGCAGCCGGCTCGCCAGGGTGGCCCCACCGATGATCCCGGCGGAGAAGGGAAG
Organism: Candidatus Dormiibacterota bacterium; assembly: GCA_030038765.1. Taxonomy (GTDB): domain Bacteria; phylum Chloroflexota; class Dormibacteria; order Aeolococcales; family Bog-877; genus Bog-877. The sequence continues at coordinate 7,059 of JASHRA010000083.1, forward strand.
GAAGGCGAAGCCGGTGGTGAGCGCGGAGTAGCCCAGCACGCCCTGGAGGAAGTAGGTGAGGAAGAGGAAGGTGCCGAGCGTGGCCCCGCCGATCAGGAGCGCGACCAGGAATGAGCCACCGCGGTTCCGCTCCAGCACCACCCTCAGCGGGAGCAGGGGGTGCTGGGAGCGGAGCTCGATGCCGAGGAAGCAGGCCAGCGCCAGCCCGGCCCCGACCAGGGGCCCGACCGCCAGCGCCGAGCCCCAGCCGCTGCTGGCGGCGTTGGAGAAGCCGAAGACGAGCAGGAACAGGCCGGCGGTGGCGGCCACGGCACCGGGGACGTCGTAGCCCGCGCGGGCCCGGGCCCGGCTCTCTTGGATCAGACGGGGTGCGACGAAGGCGGCCAGCAGGGCGATCGGAACGTTGACGAAGAGGGTCCAGCGCCAGGAGGCGAGCTGGGTCAGGGTGCCCCCCAGCACCAGCCCGATGGCCGCGCCGCTGCCGGCGACGGCGCCGTAGACGCCGAAGGCCCGGGCTCGGTCCCGGGCCTCGGTGAAGGTCACGGTCAGCAGGGAGAGAGCGGCGGGCGCCATCAGCGCGGCGAAGGCACCCTGGAGGCCGCGGGCGGCGAACAGCATGGCCTGGTCCTGGGCCAGTCCGCCGAGCGCCGAGGAGAGACCGAAGCCGATGAGGCCGGTGACGAAAATCCGGCGCCGGCCCAGGTAGTCGGCGATACGCCCCCCGAGCAGCAGCAGGCTGCCGAAGGCAAGGGTGTAGGCGGTCATGACCCACTGCCGGTCGGCGTTCGAGATGTGCAGGGCGTGCTGGGCGGACGGCAGGGCGACGATCACCACCGAGCCGTCGAGCACGATCATCAGCTGGGCCAGGGCGATCACGGCGAGGGCCAGCGTGCGGTGGGCTTGGCGGCCCCCGGTCTCGGGGGCGACGCCGGGGGCGAGGCTGCTCACAGACACCTCCTGGTGGCGGTTGTGGGTTAGAATCGGAGCCGTCGTTCCGCTTCTGCCCAATATACGGAACGATCGTTCCGCTTGTCAAAGTCGAAGCTAGCGGGTCCTGACGGCGAGGTAGGCGTGATGAACATCGGGGCGCTCGGCGGGGAAGAGACCCGCGCCGGCCGGGCGGACGCCCAGCGCAACCACCGCCGGATCCTGGAGGCGGCCGAAGAGGTCTTCTCCAGGGAGGGGGCCTCGGCCCCCATCGACCTCGTGGCGGAGCGGGCCGGGGTCGGGGTAGGCACCCTCTACCGCCACTTCCCGACCAAGGAGGCGCTCTTCGAGGCCATCGTCCTGGCCCGGATCGAGGAGCTCCTCCAGTCGGCCCGGAGCCGGGTCGGAGCCGAGGACCCCGAAGCCGCCCTCTTCGACTACCTCGCCTACTTCGCCGCCGAGGCGGCGGCCAAGCGAGACGTCCTCGACGCCATCGCCTCGTCCGGGATCGACATCAAGTCGCGCTGTGCGGTCAAGGTTGAGGAGGTGGCGCAGGCACTGGGCCAGCTATTGGAGCAGGCCCAGCAGGCGCGCGCGGTCAGGGGCGACGTCTCCGCCCAGGAGCTGATGGCGCTGATGTCGGCGGCGGTCCAAGCCGCCTGCGCCGGCGAGGCAGGGGCGGCGTCCGCGGAGCGGATCGTCGCCATCGTCTGCGAGGGGATCCGCGTCCACCACACACCGGAGGCGCGCTAGCCGGGACCCGACCCTTCACCAGGGCCCGCAGTCCGCCGATCGGTGCAGCTGACGGCCGGGGCCGCGCCACGTGGCGCCAGGCTGCGCCGCGGTGACGCTGGGCAAGACTCACGCCGTGCCACCATCGGGCGGCGCCGCTTCCTCCGGGCTGGCCTGCAGAGCGACGAGCCCCTGCCCTGCTCAGAGCCGGATCGGCTCAGGTGACGTCCCAGGCCGCGATCGACGGGGTCTCGTGCTCATGGTCCAGGATCGAGACCGAGGCCACCTTCAGGGTGAGGTGGCAGCAGAGGCCGACGTCGGCCCCGATGTAGGCGGCCGCCACGGTCCGCAGCATGTGGCCGTGGCCGAAGAGCGCGTAGTCCAGCCCGGGGTCGGCCCGGAGCTGCTCCAGGACCCGGCGCGCCCGCTCCAGCACCTGCTCCGGAGACTCCCCTCCCGGGCAGCCGTCGGACCAGAGGCGCCAGCCGGGCCGCCGGGTGAGGATCTCGTCGCTGGTCAGGCCCTCGTAGTCCCCGTAGTCGAACTCGGCCAGCTCCTGGCTCACCTCCACGGGCAGGGACCCAAGCGCCAGCTCCACGGTCTGGAGGGCGCGCTGGCGCGGGCTCGAGAGCACGCGCTCGAAGTGGATGCCGCTCAGACGCTGCCCCAGGTCGCGAGCCTGCTCCTCGCCGCGCGCGTTGAGGGGCAGATCGGTGCGGCCGGTGTGACGCGCCTCCACGGTCCACTGGGTCTCGCCATGCCGGACCAGGTAGATCGCCATTCGGGGCCCACTGTACCGAGGGGGTGGCGCGGGGAGCGGGATATACTGGGCTGCCCTCGGGAAGTAGCTCAGTCAGGTTAGAGTGCACGGTTCGGGACCGTGAGGTCGGCGGTTCGAATCCGCCCTTCCCGACCACTTCCCGCCAGCGTTGTCGGGCCTTCCGCGCGCCGGCTCACGGGGGTCCCCGTGCCGGGGACCGCGCCGGCGCGGACTGCTATCCTTCCCCGATCGAGGGTAGCGGCCGGGTCGATCTCGGCCGGACCTATAGGCCATAGGCGGGGGAGGCTCATGCATTCGAAGCGCATCCCGGGCGGCAGACACTGGTGGCTCCTGGGCGCGGCCCTGGCCATGGTCGGCTCCCTATCCGCCTCGGTCGTGACCGGCGTCTCGGCCAGCTCCAGCAGCGGCGGGACGGTCACCTTCGCGGAGGAGGTGGGCGCGCCGCCCACGTACATCTTCCCCCTGGAGGACGGGGCCAACTCCGGCAACAACAACATCACCTACCTGCAGCCGCTGATGTGGCGCCCCCTCTACTGGTTCGGTCACGCCAACAGCGACCTGCCCACCATCAACTACCCGCTGAGCCTGGCCAAGCCGCCCGTCTTCAGCAACGGCGGCCGCACCGTGACCATCAGCTTGGTCCACTACCTGTGGCCCAACGGCACCCCCGTCACGACCCGCGACGTGGAGTTCTGGATGGACCTGCTCAAGGCCAACGAGGCTGACTACGTCGGCTACTCCCCGGGCTGGTGGCTGGATGAGGTGAGCAGCATCGACTACTCCTCGCCGACCCAGTTCAGCATCACCTTCAACGGCGTCTACAGCCAGTCCTGGCTGGTGGACAACGGACTCTCCGAGATCACCCCCATTCCGCAGTACGCCTGGGACAAGACGTCGTCGTCGGGCGCGATCGGCAACTACGACGAGACGCCGAGCGGAGCGGTGTCCGTCTACAACTACCTCAACGCGCAGTCGGAGTCGCTCGCGACCTGGGACACCAACCCGCTCTGGCAGGTGGTGGACGGCCCGTGGCACCT
>JASHRA010000084.1 GCA_030038765.1 Candidatus Dormiibacterota bacterium
CCGGGCCCTCGTCGAGGTCCCCCTGGAGGAGTCTCCGGCCCAGACCCCGGCCACCGTGCCGCCCCCAGAGGCGGCGCTGGAGGCCCCGCCCGACGCCCCCCAGGAGACCTGGGTGGAGCCTGCGCCGGCGGAGCTGGTGCTGGAGTCAGCGCCTGAGGCTCCGGCGGAGGCCCCGTCCGAGGTCCCGTCAGAGCTGCCGGAGATCTTCGCCGACGAGGTCCTGGAGCCGATCCCCGAGGCCTGGCAGGGGCAGCAGCCGGGCACGCCCGAGCCGGAGCTGCCCGAGGGCATCCGCGACGCGCCGGCCGCCCTGGGCGGCCTGGAAGGGGCCGACCCAGGCGAGGTCCTCGAGGCCGAGCCCGTCCCCGACTTCCCTGAGCCAGGGCCGCCCCTGCAGCTGGAGCCGGCGCCGCCGGAGCGGGAGGAGGCGGAAGCGCCGGGCCCGCAGCTGGAGGTGGCGGCCGAGCAGGTCAGCCTCGGCCCCGAGGCGCTCCTCGACCATCCCGCTACGACGGCGTCCGAGGAGCCGTCCGTCTGGGGCTTCGACCCCGACCAGCGCGAGACCCCCTTCGAGCATCCCCCCGAGCCTCCGCCTCCCGAGGAGCCGCCGCCGGCGGCCCCGGAGCCGGCTCCGACGCCATCGCGAACGCCGGTGCTGGAGGCGGTCGCGGCGGCGGCCGGTCCCTCGGTGCTGATCGGCGGCGGCCGCCGCGTCGGTCCGCCCGCCGGCTGGACCGTGCGCCTCTCGCCCCGGGACGCCGTCGAGCGGGACCAGAAGCTGCGCGCCCGCCAGGCGCAGCTCCCGCCCCTGCTGGAGGAGATCGAGATCACCGCCCGCAGCCAGCAGGACGCCCTCCCACCCCGGAGCGCTGCCCGGCGCGCCCTGAGCGCGGCCCGGGAGCGGCCCCCGCTGCCTGACGGGGTCGCCGCCTTCGAGCAGGTCCGCTCCCTGCTGGAGGCGGAGAGCCTGGAGGAGGCGGCCACCGCCGCGGTGCAGCTGGCCGAGACCCACCGCGGCGAGGAGGCGGCGGCGGTCGTCTGCAACGTCGGCGACTGCGCGCGGGAGGGCAAGCAGGCCGAGCTGGCGCTCCTCTGCTACACCGCCGCCGTGCTCTCGGCCCCGCCCTGCGAACCCGCCTGCTGGCAGCTCTGCCATCTCGCCGTGGAGCGCCGGGACCCGGTCCTGGCCCCGGTCTGGATGGAGTACGTCGCCCGCCTGCTCCGGGCCCGCGGCGAGGACGGCGACTCGATCAACGTCTACCGCCAGCTGCTGCGGCTCTCGCCCCGCCGCCTCGACATCCGCGAGCTGCTCCGGACCTCCTCCCTGACCGGGGTCCTGCCCGACTGAGGGGCCGCCTCAGGCGCCCATCCGGAGCGCCTGGGTCCAGGTGAAGAGGTAGCTGCGGGGGGCGCGGGCGAGCAGCTCGAAGATCTCGCCGCAGGAGAGGTTGGAGGAGTCCTGCCGGTCCCGGACGCAGGCCCCGCCGAAGACCAGGGCCGTCCTCGGCCCCGCCGAGGGGAACTGGATGAGGGTGTTCTCCCGGTGCCCCCAGCAGCCCTTGGCGCCGCTCCGGGGACAGTCCAGGTTGCCCTGGTCGCGCACCGTGGAGACGCCGTCGTTGTACATCCAGTCGAACTCGGCGGCCACCGTCCCCAGGTCCGAGGCCCAGTTCGAGGCCCAGGCCAGCAGCTGGGGCTGGGCCGAGAAGCGGGCCACCGGGTCCCGGTCGTGGAGCGCTCCCGGGCGCGAGCTCCGGTCGGCGCGGCCGGTGATGCCCAGGACCGGGGCGAGGTTGCGGTCGACGCGCTCCTCGTCGGCGAGGATGAAGAGCTGCTCGTCGTAGGGCAGACGCCAGAAGCTCTCCGGCCACTTGGGCACCTGCAGTCCCTCCAGGACGTGGGCGTCGAGCAGGTTGACCAGCTCCGCGTTGCGGCAGGCGGCGCTGCCGTTGCCGTCCGCGCTGCAGATGCCGGTGAAGCCGACCGCCGGGAGGTTGGCCCGGGGATTGCCGGTGGCGAAGGGGCGGGGTGAGCGGCTGGGGGCGGGGGAGGGGAAGAGCTGGCCACCGCCGGAGCAGGCGCTGAGCAGCAGCGCCAGGCCCAGGGCCAGGATCGCGCTGAGGGCCAGCCGGCTCACGCCTCAGCTGGCCCTGGCGGTGGCCCGGGCCAGCCGGGACACCAGCTGGGCCACCCGCCGGGCGGCGCTGGCGCCCGCCTCACCGGTCCCGGCGGAGACCAGGGCGCTGCCGACGATGACCCCGTCGGCGAACTCGGAGACCAGGGCGACCTGGTCCGGGTCGCTGATCCCGAAGCCGACCGCCAGGGGCTGGGGGGTCAGCCGGCGCAGCTCCCCGACGCGAGCCCGCAGCCAGTCCAGGTCGGGGCGGCTGCCCTCCCCGGTGACGCCCATGCGGGAGACGACGTAGAGGAAGCCCCGGCTGGCCCGGGCGATCGCCGCAGCCCGCTCCGCCGGGGTGGTCGGGGCCACCAGCAGGGGCATCACGAGGGAGCTGCGCCGCAGCGTGCGGCGCAGCTCCCCGGTCTCCTCGACGGTCACGTCGGGGATGATCGCGCCGCTCACCCCGGCCCCGGCGGCGGCCTCGGCGAAGCGCTCGGGGCCGAACTGGAGCACCGGGTTGAGGTAGGTGAAGAGCACCACCGGCACTCGCTCGGAGACGCTCCGGGCCAGCTCCAGGGCGGTGGCCAGGCCGGCTCCCGCGCGGAGCGCACGCTGGCCGGCGGCGGCGATCGCCGGCCCGTCGGCGACGGGGTCACTGTAGGGAACGCCCAGCTCCAGCAGATCGAGGCCGGAACCGGCCGCCGCCTCGACGACCTCCCGGCTGGTCTCAGGCTCGGGGTCGCCCGCCACGAGATAGCCGATGAGGG
>JASHRA010000085.1 GCA_030038765.1 Candidatus Dormiibacterota bacterium
GCCGCCGGCACCGCCCAGCTGGTCACTGGTAGCAGTAGGAGTCGGAGGAGGCGTCCCCGCCCGCCAGGTGGACCTGGTGGGCACGCTGCTGGAACTCGACGAAGAAGCGGGGATCCGGGCTGAGGCCGCCGTCGGCGCCGGCGTCGAGCTTGGTCGCCCAGTTGCGCAGCCCCTCGGGGTAGAACTGGTCGTCCCAGGCCCGGTAGAGCGAGTTGCTGATGTAGACGCGCTCGCCGTCCCGGCTCACCTCGACCATCTGGGGGCCGCCGTTGAGCGGTCCCGAGGCGGGGTGGGCGGCGTGGCCGACGATCCCGCCCAGACGCACCGAGCCGGTCTCGACCGGCGCGAAGGGGTCGCTCACGTCGTAGCGCTTGAGCTCGCCGGTGCCCCAGCAGGAGACGTAGAGCCAGCGGTCGTCGAGGGAGAGGTTGATGTCAGTGACCAGAGGCGGCACCGCCCCGAAGCCCTGCAGCAGCGGCGGCAGCTGCTCCGCCGGGGCCGGCTCGGCCGGGATCTCGATCACCTTCTTGACCGCCCAGGAGTCCCCCTCCCGGAACCAGGTCCAGATCGAGGCGCTGAGGTCCTTGAGGCTGGTCACCACCCCGACGAAGCCGTAGGCCTTGGTCGGGTCGTGGGCGGGCCGGAGCTCCAGCACCATCTGCTGCTCCGCGCCCAGGTCGATGCTCTGCAGGTGGCGGCGCCGTGGCAGGTCCCAGATGTGGAGCTGGTGCCCGTAGCCGCCGGCGAGCAGGATCTCCGGGTTGACGCCGTCCTCCACCATCTGGGGCGTGCCCCACTCGCTGGTGATGGCGATGTCGTAGCCCAGGTGCCACCAGAAGTCGTAGGCGAGGAACTGGGGTCCGCGGTCGAGCTCGAAGCGGCCCTTGACCTGGAAGGTCTCTGGGTCGATGACGAAGACGCCGCCGGGACCACCCCCGTCGGGCGCGCCGAGGGCGCTGACGTAGATGCCGTCGGGGCCGCAGTGCACGGTGTGGGGCCGGCTGTAGCCGGCCCGCTCGGCGATCTCCTCGGCCTCGATGGTCTTGACCAGCTCGGGGCGCCGGGGGTCGGGCTTGGTGTCGAGGACGTGGATCCGCGAGGAGCGGAGCCCGGGCAGGAGCAGGTAGCGGCGCTCCAGGTGGGGATGTGGGGCGTAGGGGCAGAGGGCCGAGCTGCAGGCGTTCCAGCCGAAGTGGTGGAGCTCGTCCCCGGAGCCGGGCAGGGCGACGCTGCCCAGGCGCTGGCCGTAGGTCGGGGACTGGGGGTCGGTGTCCAGGGTGACCAGCTCGTCGGGGGACTTGCCCTCGGGGTCGAAGGTCACGACGTAGGCCAGCTGCTCGCGGGCCGCGGCCGCCGCCAGTCGGGGCGAGGGATAGAAGGTCGGGTCGGGCTTGAGCAGGATCGCCATGCTGCCACTCCATGAGGCCCACCCCGGGAGGGGCGGGAGATGTCAGGGGAGATCGATCGCCGCTGGGCAGAACCGGCCCGGGGCCGGGACCACCGCCGAGGGTCTCGGGGGGTCTACCGCCTACAGAAGCAGGAGGGCAACTGGACCAGGCGCTGGGACGGCCACGCGAGCACGCGCCTCATGTCCGCGAATGATACCGGCGCCACTCCGGGCCGGCCCCGGGGCGCCGGGCTCAGTGCGTCGTCCCGCGCTCCTTGGCTGCCAGGGCGGAGCGCAGCAGGGCCCGCTGCTGGCGCCGGACGCGGGCCTGCTCCTGGCGCCGGCGCTCCACCTCCGTCTCGGCCAGCAGCGGTGGGACGGGGGTGGGCCGGCCCTGCTCGTCCAGGGCGACGAAGACGAGGTGGGCGCTGGACACGTGGCGCAGCTCGCCCGTGCGCAGGTCCTCCACCTCCACCCGCACTCCCACCTCCATGGAGGTGCGGTTGGCGTCGTTGACGGCGGCGTGCACGGTCACGACGTCGCCGATGTAGGCGGGGGCCAGGAAGCTCATGCTGTCCAGGGCCGCCGTCACCACCCGGGAGCGGCAGTGACGGGCGGCGGCGATGGCTCCGGCGGAGTCCACCAAGCGCATGATCACGCCCCCGTCGACGTTGCCCGAGGGGTTGGCGTGGCCCGGCTCCATGAGCTGGGCGATGGTGGCGCGGGAGGCCGCCGAGGGGCGCGGCGCCAGGGCCGGTTCGGACACGGGGGCAGCTTCGCACACCAGCCCCCGCCGGGTCGCGGGCCTCCCCGCCCGCGGGGGAAGCCGTGCCAGCCTCCCCAGCAGAGCCGAGCGGAAGGTGAGGGGAGCTGGCCTCCCGAGAGGTGGAGTATGATCATCAGTATGACCCGTAGGCCGAAGGTTGCCGTGAGCCTCCCGCCCGAGGTCCTGGCGGCCGCCCGGGCGGCGCTGGCCGCCGGCCATGCCGCCAACCTCTCCGCCTATGTGGCTGACGCGCTAGAGGAGAAGGTCAAGCTCGACGCCCTCGCCGACCTGCTCGACGAGATGCTGGCGGAGTCCGGGGGTCCGCTCACCCCCGCCGAGCGGGCCGAGATCGACCGGAGGGCGGGGTGGGCGAAGCCCTGACCCTCGATGCGGGAGCGCTGATCGCCTTCGAGCGCAACGACCGGCAGGTGGTGGGACTGCTGAGACGGGCCGTGGAGCTGGGCGCGAGCCTCTCCGTCCCGGCCGGCGTCGTGGGCCAAGTGTGGCGAGACGGACGGCGGCAGGTGCGACTGGCGCGCCTGCTGGGCTCGGGCGCGGTGGAGGTGGTGGCGCTGGACGACCCGGGGGCGCGGGCCGCCGGGCAGCTCTGCGGCCTGGCCGGAACCGCGGATGTGATCGACGCCAGCGTCGTGTTGTGCGCCCGCGCCCGCCAGGGCCTGGTGGTCACCTCGGACCCGGAGGACCTGCGTGCCCTCGACCGTCGCCTCAAGCTCTTCCCCTGTTGAGGAGCCTCGATACTTCCGGCTACCTCGGCCGGGGCGTGGCGGCTCAGGGGGCCGCTGAGTACAGCTGCGGCCAAGCGGAGACGATCTTTTCCAGGGGGCCCACCATGCGGCTGGCGTGGGGCCAAGAGAGCAATGGGCTGAGTGCCAGCGGGCTGCAGCTGAAGAGCGCGGAACCGTCGGGATTGTCGAAGCTCGCGCCTCCCGCCAGCACCCCGGAGCTGGGGATGCTGGCCTCGACCGTCCCCACTCCGGGAAAGTGGAGGCCGAGCTCATCCCCGTGCCGGGCGGCCATGCAGTCCGGCTCGGCCAGCCCCGCTCCGGTGGTGCCGAAGAACAGCAGGGCGGCGCGTCCTCCCGGCTCCAGCGACACTCCCGACCTGGGCAGTCCCACCGGCGCCGAGGAGAGGGCGTCCGGGACCCCGTAGGGCAGGAAGTCGGTCCTCGTGGTGCCCCGCCCCGAGGGGCCGCGGAGGGTGGCCGCGGGCAGGGGCGCCCCGGTGGGCCCCTGGAGCACGACGGAGGAGGGCGAGCCGGGCAGGCTGCAGGCGACGGAGGAATCGTTGGTCAACGTGACCCCCTGCATCAGCTGGGACATGGCGGGAAGGTTGGTCCAGTACTCAGCCCGCACCTGGCCGGGGGCACAGGCGCCGGGGCGGGCACCGCCAGGCGCTGTCGAGAGGGCCCCGACGCCGCTCCAGGCCGAGGCCCCCCAGGCCGCCAGCACGGCGGCCCAGAGGACGGCGGCAGCGCTCCCCCACGTCTGCCAGCCGCCACGGTGCGCCACCGCCGACCTCCGTCCACCGCCCTTGCGCTCGCGCCTCGACGCGAGACCGGACCCGGGAGACCGACGATAGCGCGAGCCGGTCCCGACCCAGCGCGCCGCTCGCGGTCGCCCCTGGTCGGCGGGACCCGAGGCGCGCACGGTCAGGCACGTCGGACGGCGCGGGCTGGAGGGCCCAAGGGGTCAGCCCCAGAGGGCGCGAGCTCCCCACCGGGGACGAGGCGCCGCCCCACCAGCGCCTCGGGGCGGGGGCACCCCCACCCCGCCCCTCCCCGACTATGCCCCCAGGCCGGGGGCGCCGCGCTCAGAAGCTCTCGTCGAAGCTCACCTCGCCGGCCACCGCCGTCTGGTAGGCGGAGACCCGGCGCTCGAAGAAGTTGGAGAGCTCGGGCACGTCCTGCAGGTCCATGAAGGGGAACGGGTTCTTGGTCCCGTAGCGGGGCTCCATGCCCAGGTTCTGCAGCCGCTGGTCGGCGACGTACTCCAGGTAGGAGCGCATGTCGCGGAGCGACATCCCGGCCACGCCCTCCGAGAGCAGGTCCTCGGCGAAGCGGTACTCGGCGCCGAGCGCCTCCTCCATCATCTCCAGCACCCGGCGCTCCATGTCCCGGTCGAAGAGCTCGGGCTCCTCCCGGCGCACCGTGGCCACCACCTCGAAGGCGAAGCGCATGTGGCAGCTCTCGTCCCGGAAGACCCAGTTGGTGCCCGAGGCGAGGCCGTTGAGCAGGCCCTTGGAGCGCAGGAAGTAGACGTAGGCGAAGGCGGCGTAGAAGAAGAGCCCCTCGACGGCCCCGCCGAAGGAGATGAGGTTCATGAGGAACTGGCGCCGGTCGTCGCGGCTCCCGAGGCGCCGCACGTCGCTCATGGAGTCGGTCCAGCGGAAGCAGAAGTCCGCCTTCTGCCGGATGGAGGGGATGTTCTCCACCGCGGTGAAGGCGGCGGCCCGCTCCTCGTGGTCCGGGATGTAGGTGTCGAGGAGGGTCAGGTAGAACTGGATGTGCACCCCCTCCTCGTAGAGCTGGCGGGCCAGGTAGAGACGGGCCTCGGGAGCGTTGACGTGCTGGTAGAGGCTCAGCACCAGGTTGTTGGAGACGATGGTGTCACCGGTGGCGAAGAAGGCCACCAGGCGGTTGATCAGGTGCCGCTCGGCAGAGCTGAGGCGGTTCTCCAGGTCGACGATGTCGCCGCTCAGGTCCACCTCCTCCACCGTCCAGGTGTTCTTGATGGCGTTGCGGAACATGTCGTAGAAGACGGGGTAGCGCATGGGTCGAAGGTTGAGGTCCATGCCCGGGTCAAGCAGCATCGCTTCTTCCTCCAATGTGAGCTACTTCGTTGACCGGCCTGCCGCTCACTGGCAGGCCTCGCAGGTCTCCGGGTTCTCCAGGGAGCAGGCCACCTGGGCCGCTCCCTCCGAGGCGGCGGCGGGAGCCGTGCCCACGGTGGTGGGCATGATCCTGGTGGCCGGGCGGGAGCGCAGGTAGTAGGTGGACTTGAGCCCCTGCTTCCAGGCGTAGAGGTACATCGAGGAGGCCTTCCCGATCGACGGGTTGGCCATGAAGAGGTTGAGCGACTGGCTCTGGTCGACGAAGGGGGCGCGCTCCGCCGCCATCTCGATCAAGGAGCGCTGGGGGATCTCCCAGGCGGTGCGGAAGAGCGCCCTCACGTCTTCGGGCAGGCCCGCCAGCTGCTGCACCGAGCCCTCGGAGCGCTTCAGCTCGGAACGCGCCTCGTCGCTCCAGAGGTCGAGGCGGCGGAGCTCCTCGACCAGGTAGCGGTTCACCTGCAGGAACTCGCCCGAGAGCGTCTCCCGCTTGAAGGTGTTGGAGACCTGGGGCTCGATGCACTCGTAGCAGCCGGCGATGGAGGCGATGGTGGCGGTGGGCGCGATCGCCACCAGCAGCGAGTTGCGCAGCCCGTGCTCCGCGATCCGTGCCCGGAGTCCCGGCCAGTCCAGGTCCGGGGAGAGCTCCACCCCCTCCCAGAGGTCGGGTTGGAGCACGCCCTGGGCGGCCCTGGTCTCGGCGAAGGACGGGTGACGCCCGAGCTCCTCGGCCAGGCGGCAGGAGGCGCTGAGGGCCTCGAAGTAGATCAGCTCCTGGACCCGGCGCGAGAGCTGGCGCGCGGGCTCCGAGTCGAAGGGCAGGCGGAGCTTGAAGAAGGCGTCCTGGAGCCCCATCAGCCCCAGCCCCACCGGCCGCCAGCGCAGGTTGGATCGCTCCGCGCCGGCGGTGGGGTAGAAGTTGATGTCCACCACCCGGTCCAGGAAGGTGACCGCCATGCCCACCGTGGAGCGCAGCTCCGCCTCGTCGAGCCCGCCCGGACCGACGAAGGCGGAGAGGTTCAGGGAGCCCAGGTTGCAGACCGCGGTCTCCTGGTCCCGGCTCACCTCGATGATCTCGGTGCAGAGGTTGGAGAGGTGGACCACGTTGCCCGCCTGGGCGGTCTGGTTGCAGCGCCGGTTGGCCGAGTCCTTGAAGTTCATCCAGCCGTTGCCGGTCTGGCAGAGGGAGCGCATCATCCGGGCGTAGAGGTCCCGGGCCGGGAGCTGGCGACGGGCCAGTCCCCGGGCCTCCGCCGCGTCGTAGGCGCGCTCGAAGTCCTCCCCCCAGAGGTCGGGGAGCTGGGGCACGTCCTTGGGGTCGAACAGGGACCAGCCCTCTCCCGCCTCCACCCGGCGCATGAAGAGGTCCGGGATCCAGTTGGCGAGGTTCAGGTTGTGGGTGCGCCGGGCCTCGTCGCCGGTGTTGTCCCGCAGCTCCAGGAACTCCTCCACGTCGGCGTGCCAGGGCTCCAGGTAGACGCAGGCCGCGCCCTTGCGCCGGCCCCCCTGGTTGACCGCGGCCACCGACGAGTCGAGGGTCTTGAGGAAGGGCACGATGCCGTTGGACTGGCCGTTGGTGCCGCGGATCAGGGAGCCGCGGGAGCGGACCCGGTGGTAGGCGAGCCCGATGCCGCCGGCGAACTGGGAGAGCTGGGCCACCTCCTTGTACCGGTCGTAGATGGAGCCGAGGTCGTCGGCGGGAGAGTCCAGCAGGTAGCAGGATGAGAGCTGGCTGTGGCGGGTGCCGGCGTTGAAGAGCGTGGGTGAGCTGGGCAGGTATGCCAGCGAGGAGATGAGGCGGTAGAAGTCGACCGCCTCGGCGCAGCGCTGGGCCAGGCCGCAGGCCACCCGCATGAAGAAGTACTGCGGCGTCTCGATCGGCTTGCGCGTCTCGGGGTGGCGCAGGAGGTAGCGGTCGTAGACCGTGCGCAGGCCGAAGTACTCGAGGCTGCGGCTCCGCTCCGGCTCCACCGCGTCGTCCAGCTTGCGGGCGTTGCCGGCGACAAGCTCCAGGGTGGCGTCGGAGATGAGCCCGGTCCGGTGGCCGGCGGCGATGGACTGGGAGAAGGCGTGGATGGCCTGCCCCTCCACCTCCTTGTCGATGTAGGTGCCGAGCAGCCGGGCGGCCAGCTGCGAGTACTGCGGCTCCTCAGCGATCAGCGCCGCCGCCGCCTGGATCGAGAGCTCGTCCAGCTCCCGGGTGGTGGCGCCGTCGTAGAGCCCGCTGATGGTCCGGGTCGCCACCCGGAGCGAGTCCACCGCCGAGAGCCCGTCGCAGCAGCGGGCCACCGCGCGCACGATCTTGTTGACGTCCACCGGTTCCAGCGATCCGTTGCGCTTGCGCACCCGCATCGCCGACCCCGGCGAGGGCTCCGTCACAGGTCCGGGCCGGGCCGGCTCGGCCACCCCCAGCTCCAAGAGCGCCACCTCTGTCGCCACCGCTCACCTCCTCTTGTGGGCGGGCGGCGGCGGTCTCGACCGGGGGCGCGGGCGCGCTCGGCCGGGTCCGACGCCTCCCGCGAGGCCGCTCGGACAACCGCGTCCCTGACGCGGGCGGCGGCAGGTCTTCGGACTCACGGGCGCTGCCTACTGGCCGTCGCTTCCCAGGCCCGGGGCCCAGTGCTCAATGACGGCGGTCGTTCCCGTTCACCGCTGCGGGGCAGTCCCGGATTCTCACCGGGTTCCCTCTGTCGGCCCCTGCCGGGACAGGGGCACCGTCGCGTCGAGCACTGTATCATGGGGTCCGAAGCGGCGTCAACCACTACATGTAGTGTTCAGGTGTCGGCACCACCGGGCGTCGGCTGGGCTGGGCGGCAGCTGGGTGAGCCCCCGGTCCCGTGGCTGGTCAGGCGTCGGCGCCGCATCACCCGACTGGCGCGACCTCACCGACGACACCGACTGGGACGCCGAATGGCCCGAGGGCGGCTGAGTTACCCCCCTGCCCGGCGCGGGGAGATCTGGCTCGCCGATCTCGACAAGCACCGGCCCGTGGTGGTGCTTACCTGCGATCCCTTGGGGCGGCTGCTGTATTCGGTCATCGTCGGACCGGTCACCTCGACCGTCCGCGGTCTCAGCACAGAGGTCGCTCTCAGCGAGGCCGATGACGTCCGCCGACGCTGCGTGGTGAATCTAGACAACATGCAGCTCATCCCGCGAGCACGGTTGGTGAGACGCGTCGGTCGAGCGACTCCCGAGACTTTGAGGGAGATCGGCGCAGCGGCGACCGAGGCGATCGGCTGTCGCGGGCTCTGACCCGGGTCACCGCCCGCTCGGCGTGGCGGGAGTGAACCACCCCGTGGGTCGCCGCCGGAACCGCGCCTAGAGCTCGGCTGGGGGCTGGTAGGCGCCGAAGACCTGGCGCAGGCGCCCGCAGATCTCGCCCACGGTCGCGCCCCGGGCCAGCGCCTCGCGCATCACCGGGAGCAGGTTGTCCTCCCCCCCGGCCGTCTCCTCCACCCGCTCCAGTGCAGCGCCCACGCCCTTCCGGTCCCGCTCCCGACGGTGCCGGGCCAGACGCTCGCGCTGGGAGACCTCCAGGCGGGGGTCGATCTCCATGATCGGCACCTCGACGGGGACCCGGTCCTGGAAGCGGTTCAGCCCCACTATGACCCGCTCCCCAGACTCCACGAGCTGCTGGTGGCGGTAGGCGGACTCCTGGATCTGCTGCTGGTAGAAGCCCTGCTCGATGGCGGCCACGGCCCCGCCCCGGCGGTCCACCTCCGAGACCAGCTCCCGGGCCTCCTCCGCCAGCCGTTCGGTGAGCTCCTCCAGCAGGTGGGAGCCGCCCAGGGGATCGGTGACCCGGGCCACCCCGGACTCGTAGGCGATCAGCTGCTGGGTGCGCAGGGCCAGGGTGGCGGCCTGCTCCGAGGGCAGGGCCAGGGCCTCGTCGTAGGAGTTGGTGTGCAGCGACTGGGCCCCGCCCAGGACCGCCGCCAGCCCCTGGAGGGCGACGCGGACCACGTTGTTGAGGGGCTGCTGGGCGGTGAGCGTGGCACCGCCGGTCTGGGCGTGGAAGCGGAGCTGGCGGCAGCGCCCCGGGGGCGCCGCGAAGCGCTCCGCCATGAGGTCGGACCAGAGCCGGCGCGCCGCCCGGAACTTGGCCACCTCCTCCATGAAGTCGTTGCCGACGTTGAAGAAGAAGCTCAGCCGGGGAGCGAACTCCTCCAGCTGGAGGCCCGCCCGCAACGCCGCCTCGACGTAGGCGAGGCCGTCGCTGAGGGCGAAGGCCAGCTCCTGGGGAGCCGTGGCCCCGGCCTCGCGGATGTGGTACCCGGAGATGGAGATCGGGTTCCAGCGGGGCAGCACCCGGTGGCAGTAGGCGAAGGTGTCGGTGATCAGCCGCATGCTCGGCCGGGGGGGGAAGATGTACGTCCCGCGGGCCGCGTACTCCTTCAGGATGTCGTTCTGGATGGTGCCCCCGAGGAGCCCGGGCCCGGTGCCCTGCTCCTCCGCCGCCAGCTGGTAGAGGAGCAGCAGCAGGCTGGCCGGGGCGTTGATGGTCATGGAGGTGGTGACCCGCTCCAGGGGCAAGCCCCGGCAGAGCGCGCGCATGTCCGCCAGCGAGTCGATGGCCACGCCCACCCGGCCCACCTCCCCCAGGGCCTCGGGGGCGTCCGAGTCGTAGCCCATCTGGGTGGGCAGGTCGAAGGCCACCGAGAGCCCGGTCTGGCCCCGCTCAAGGAGGTAGTGGAAGCGCTCGTTGGTGACCTCGGCGGAGCCGAAGCCGGCGTACTGCCGCATGGTCCAGAGCCGCTCGCGGTAGCCGCCCGGTCGCAGCCCCCGGGTGTAGGGCGGATCCCCGGGCGCCGCCACTTCCCCTCCCCCGGGCCCGTACCAGGCCCGGAGAGGGAGTCCGGAGTCGGTCTCCTCGGGCAGCGGGGGCCCGCCCGCCTCGCTCACCGCGGCTCCGGGGGGAGCTGGCAGAGCTCGGTCAGGACGCCGCCCAGGGAGCGAGGGTGGAGGAAGGCGACCAGGCGGCCCCGGGCACCGGGCCGGGGCCGGGTGTCGATGAGCTCGGCTCCCCGCTCCCGCCAGAGCCTCAGCTCCGCCTCGAGGTCGGCGACGCGGTAGGCGAGGTGGTGGAGTCCGGGGCCACGCCGGCCGAGGAAGCGAGCCAGCGACGTATCCGGGTCGGTCGGCGCCAGGAGCTCGAGGCTCGAACCGCCGAGGTCGAAGAAGGCCACCTCGAGGCCCTCGGCGGGCAGCAGCTCGCGGTGCCCCGCGGCGAGTCCCAGGCGAGCCCCGTGGAGCGCGACCGCCTCCTCCAGGTCGGGCACGGCGAGGCCCACGTGGTCGATGGCGAGCGGGCCCGCGGACACGCGCCGATTATGGCGGCGGCCCCTCCCGAGCCCACCGGACCAGGGATGACTCCGAGCCTCTGATCCCCTGGGCCACGGACTACTGCCCCTTCCACTTCGGGGATCGCTTCTCCAGAAAGGCGGCCACTCCCTCTCGGGCGTCGGCACTGCCGAAGACGCGGCAGAACTCTTCCAGCTCCGAGACGAGAGCCTCCTCCAGAGGCCGGCCCAGGCCGTCCGAGAGCGCCCGCTTGATCGCAGCCAGGGCCAGCGGAGCCCTGGTCGCCAGCTCCTCC
>JASHRA010000086.1 GCA_030038765.1 Candidatus Dormiibacterota bacterium
TGCCGAGGGCAGCGTGGGGACGGTCTCTGGCGATGTCGTCCTCGACCTGGAGCAGGCACCCGGCGATGCCCGCATGGACGTCAGCACGACCTCCGGCGAGGTCCTCCTGCGGCTGCCCACGGAGCCCTCGCAGCAGGTCCGGGTGAGCTCCGTCTCGGGCCGCTTGGTCTCGGGCTTTCCCGAGCTGAGCTCGGAACGGGGGCCGGGGCGGCGCCAGCTGCGGGGCTCGCTGGGCGGGGGCGCGGGGCGGCTCCAGGTGCGAACCGTCTCCGGCGCCGTCTCGCTGCTCCAGGGCTCGGCCCACTGAGGCCCCTCTTCGCCCACGGCGGCCTGCGCCTCTACCTGCTCGCGCTCCTGGAGCGGGGCGAGCTCCACGGCTACCAGGTCATCGTCGCCCTGCGCCAGCGCCTCGGGGACAGCTACTCGCCCTCGGCCGGCTCGGTCTATCCGCGCCTGCACCAGCTCCAGCAGGAGGGGCTGGTGCAGGCCCGCCAGCGGGAGGGCCGTGTCCTCTACCGGCTGACCGGGGCGGGCCGGGAGCTGCTGGAGCGCAGCCGCCCGGAGCTGCAACTGGTCGAGCTGGAGCTGGAACGACGGGCCCAGGAGGGGGCGGGCGGGCTGAGGGCGGAGCTCCGCGGCTCGGCGCGGGCGCTGCGCGAGGAGCTGGCCGAAGAGGCGCGTGGCCTGAGCCGCCCGGAACCGCCTCAGCGCCGGGAGCTGGAGGCGGAGCTGGAGCGCTTCACCGCCGCCTGGAGCCGGCGGGTGCCGCCCTCCACATCCCGGGAGCAGGCGAGGTCCATGCTCCGAAGTGCGATCGGGGCCGCGCTCCAGGCCCTGGAGCGCAGCCTCGGGAGACCAGCCGATCCAGCGGACGCGGAGGAGCCGGGGCGGCAGTAGCGCGTGCGCACCGCCGACGACGGGTGCCTGCCAAGGGACGAAGCGCGTAGGCCCGCGTCCGCACCGGCTGCGGGGGCCCCAGAGGGCTGCCGACGGGCACGAGATGGCGCGCTCGGGACCGCGCGCAGCCTCGCGGGCACGGCAACATCGGGCGTCTTGACACCCTCCGGCGCCCATGCTACCTTTCGCCCTGCTCTGCGCCGGGAGCTCGCGCTTGGCTGGCGCCATTGGGAGCGTTGGTACTTGGGCCGAAACAGCACCGTGAGTTTCTCCCGGCGCGCGGGGCTGGCGCCAGCCCACCGGGCTGTGGGCGCCGCCCCCTTTTTGTTCCGGGCCCGGCTCGGGGCCAGCACTGCGTCGGAGCAGCGGTCGGGCTGGTGGCGGCGCCGTGGGCGGCAACGTTTGCTCCCGCCCGGCGGAGGCTGCGGATAGGAGGAGCGGGCAGCGAACCCGGGCCGACGGTCCGGGCCCTGGGTCGGTCGGAGCAAGCTGGCGTGGAGGGTCGCCACCAAGTGAAGAGATTCGCGAGCATCTCCAGGGGACGTGCCTTGGCAGTCCTGATGATGGGCGGGCTGCTGATCGCGGGCTACGGGGCGACCGCCGTTCGAGCCAGCGCGCGGCAGGGCGGGACCGTCACCTACGCCGAACTGGGCAGCACCCCACCCAACTACATCTTCCCCGTCGAGAGCTCGCTCTACCTGGACGACAACAACGCAGGCCAGTTCTCGGAGATCATGTGGCCGGCGCTGTTCCGGCTCGGGAACCATGGCGGGCCAGGCATCAACTGGTCGATCAGCGATGCCTACCCGCCGGTCTACTCCGACCACAACACCGTGGTCACGGTGACCCTGAAGCACTGGGTGTGGTCCGACGGACAGCCGATCACGGCCCGGGACATCACCTTCTTCATGAACCTGGTCAGCGCCATGAGCGACCCCAGCATCCCCGCTATCGGGAGTAGCAACGCGCCCGGACCCGGTGATGGCGACGCGGTGCCGGGAGAGTTCCCGCAGAACGTCGTCAGTTATCAGCAGACCGGCACCTACACCATCGTCTTCCACCTCAACGCTTCCTACAACCCCACCTGGTACACCGACGACGAGCTGAGCCAGATCTATCCGCTGCCGCAGCACTCCTGGGACCGGCTGAGCCTGACCGGCCCGGTGGGCAACTACGACGAGAGCGCCCAGACGGAGAAGAAGATGGCGGTCAGCGCTGACCAGACCTGCACCGACTGCTACACGCCGGTCAACCCGGGAACCGCCACCAGCGGCGCCCTGGGCGTGGCCCAGTTCCTCAACACCCAGTCCCTGGACCTCTCGACCTACTCCAGCAACCCGCTCTGGCAGGTGGTCAGCGGAGCCTTCCGGCTCACCGCCTTCACCACCTCCGGCTACGTCAAGATGGTCCCCAACCCCCTCTACTCCGGGTCGCCCAAGCCCACCATCAGCGCCTTCGAGGAGCTGCCCTACACCACGGGCGCCGCCGAGTTCGACGCGCTGAAGAGCGGCAGCGTGGACATCGGCTACATCCCGCCCGAGGACCTCGGGCAGAAGAACGCCATCGAGAAGCAGGAAGGCTACAAGTTCAACCCCTGGTACACGTTCGGAACCACCATGTCGCCCTTCAACCTCACCAATCCCAAGGTGGGCCCGATCTTCCAGCAGCTCTACTTCCGCCAGGCCTTCCAGTACCTGATCAACCAGGAGGAGTACATCAAGGACTTTGCCGGCGGCATCGGTACGGTCGACAACGGGCCCGTGCCCACCTACCCGCCGCACAATTCCCAGGTGAGCCCCCTGGAGGGGCAGAAGGACGTCTACCCCTACGACCCGTCCAAGGCGGTCAGCCTGCTCGAGAGCCATGGCTGGAAGGTCCACCCCGGGGGCACCAGCGTCTGCGCCGACCCGGGGAGTGGGACCGGCCAATGCGGGGCCGGGATCAAGCCCGGCCAGGCCGCCAACTTCTCCGTGCTCTACGAGAGCGGGTCCGACGAGCTGACCAACCAGCTTGAGGCCATGCAGTCGACCATGAAGGCGAAGGCCGGCATCGACCTCACCCTCAAGCAGGGCTCTTTCGCGGACGTGCTGGCCGTGGGCTTTGCCAACTGCACCTTCGCCACCCCCTGCGGCGGCTGGGACATCGTGGATTGGGCCGTGACCGACACCTGGACCTACGACGTGGGGCTGGCGACGGGCGGGACCTTCTTCTCCACCGCCGGGGTAAACGCGGGTGACTACCAGAGCGCGGTCAACAACGCCAACATCGCGGCCACCGAGACCGCGGCCACCCAAGGCGCCGAGACCAAGGCGCTCTATCGCTACGAGGACTACGTGGTCCACCAGGTGCCCATGCTGATGCTGCCCAACGGGCCCTTCCAGCTCACCATGTACAAGGCGGATCTCAAGGGGATCGTCCCTCAGGGCATCTACGCCGACCTAAACCCCCAGTACTACTCACTGGGCTGATCCCCGCTCGTTTCAGCCGTCCCGGCCCATACAGGACAGGTGCCCATGCCCAGGCTTGCGGTCGACGCCGGACCGGAGGTCGAGGGCGTGCTGGCGGACGTCGTGGCTTGGCGCCGCCACCTCCACGCGCACCCGGAGCTCTCCTACCAGGAGCATGAGACGTCCCGTTTCGTCCGGGAGCAGCTGGCGGCGTTCGGCGGCCTCCAGGTCTCGGCTCCCACCCCGACCAGCGTGGTGGCCGAGCTGGTCGGCTCGCGACCCGGGCCCCGCCTGGCCCTGCGTGCCGACATGGACGCGCTGCCCATCACGGAGGAGAACGGCTTCGAGTTCGCATCCCAGAACCGCGGTGTGATGCACGCCTGCGGACATGATGGCCACACCGCCATGCTGCTCGGGGTGGCAAGGGTGCTGGCCCGGCTCCGCGCCCGGCTGCCCGGCCAGGTCCGCTTCATCTTCCAGCACGCCGAGGAGCTGGCTCCCGGAGGGGCGCAGGAGCTGGTCGCCCAGGGCGTGATGGAGGGCGTGGACGCGGTGGTCGGCGCCCACCTTGACTCGATGCTGGAGGTGGGACAGATCGGGGTCCGGAGCGGTGCCGTGAACGCCTCCTCGGACGAGTTCTGGCTGACCATCACGGGGGTCGGCGGCCACGCCGCCCATCCGGAGAGCACCGTGGACTGCGTCGCAATCGGGGCCCAGGTGGTGGTGAACCTGCAGCACCTGGTGGCACGCAACGTCGATCCCCGTGAAGCCCTGGTCCTCTCCGTGACGCAGTTCAACAGCGGGACCGCCGAGAACGTCACGCCGGGAGTCGCGGAGCTGGTCGGAACCGTCCGAGCCTTCAACCAGGAGCTGCGCCAGCGAGCCCCGGAGCTGATGGAGCGCATCATCGGCGGCGTCACCTCCGCGCATGGGGCCAGCCACCGGCTCGACTACCGCCGCGGCTACGCCCCGGTCGTCAACGACCCCGGCATCACCGAGCTCGTCGCTCGGGCGGTCCGCCGCGAGCTGGGCGCCGCAGGGGTGGTGGAGGTACAACCGACGATGGGTGCGGAGGACTTCTCCGCCTATCTGCAGCACGCACCGGGCACGTTCTTCAGGGTCGGTGGGAGCAACCCGGGGCTGGGTATCTCGCACCCGCACCACCACGCCGAGTTCACCGTCGACGAGACCGCGCTGGGGGTCGGCGTCCGCGCCTTCGTGGCGGCCAGCTTGGAACTGCTGGGAGAACGGCACTTGGACCGGGCGAACGAGGGCTAGACAGGCGGTGGATGGGCGCCGCCTCGGGCCGGGACCGAGCGGTCCGGGAGATCGACCGTGAAGCTCGCCGACCGGGCACTCGCAGCGCAGGTGGAGGCGGTGCGGGCCGACGTGGTGTCCTGGCGCCGCCACTTGCACGCGCACCCCGAGCTCTCCTACCAGGAACACGAGACGTCCCGTTTCGTCCGGGAGTTGCTGGCGGGGTTCGGCGGCCTCGACATCTCATCCCCCACACCCACCAGCGTCGTGGCTGAGCTGGTGGGGGGCATCCCCGGCGGGTGCCTGGCTCTGAGAGCGGACATGGACGCGCTTCCCATCACCGAGGAGAGCGGCTCAGAATTTGCCTCGCAGAACCACGGCGTGATGCACGCCTGCGGTCACGACGGGCACACAGCTATGCTGCTGGGAGTGGCCCGCGCGCTGACCGGGTTGCGCTCGCAGCTGCCGGGCCGGGTCCGCCTCGTCTTTCAGCACGCCGAGGAGCTGGCTCCCGGGGGCGCGCAGGAGCTGGTGGCCCAGGGGGTGATGGACGGCGTCGACGCCGTGATCGGCGCCCACCTCGACTCGCTGCTCGAGGTCGGGCGGCTCGGGCTCGTGGCCGGCCCGATGATGGCCTCCTCGGACGAGTTCGCCATCACCGTCCGGGGGGTCGGCGGTCACGCGGCGGAGCCGGAGCACACGGTGGACAGCGTCGCCATCGCCGCCGAGGTGGTCACCAACTTGCAGTACGTGGTGGCCCGGAACACCGACCCCCAGCAACCCCTGGTGGTGGCGGTCTCCAAGCTGCAGGCGGGCACGGCCGAGAACGTCACCCCGGGAACCGCGGAGCTGGCGGGGACGGTTCGAACCTTCAGCGACGGGGTGCGGGCAGCCGTACCAGGGCTGATGGAGCGGGTGGTCCGTGGCATCACCCAGGCTCACGGAGCCAGCTACGACTTCGAGTTCAAGTACGGCTCGGCAGCGGTGGTCAACGATCCGGTCACCACGGAGCGGGTGCGAGCGGCCCTGAGGCGCACCTTCGGCGCCGACGGGGTCGTTGACTTCCAGCCCACCATGGGAGCCGAAGACTTCTCTGCCTACCAGGAACGGGCCCCGAGCACCTACTTCATGGTGGGAGCCGGCAACCCTGAGCGAGGCATCATCCACCCCCACCACCATGCTCGCTTCAGCATCGACGAGTCGGCCCTTTCGACCGGGGTGCAGGCACTCCTGAGTGCCACCTTCGCCCTGCTGCCGCAGCTTGGCCCGGATCGCCCCGCTTAGGTGGACCACGCGGCCGGCGAGGCACGGCCTCGCCCGCCGCAGCACCGAGTCCCGTGGCCCAGGGGTTGGGACGCTTGAGGCGTCTGCGCAGACCAGCCCTGCTGGCCGCCTCGCGCCAGAGCGGCCGCGACCCCAAGGTCGTGGGGCGGCGGGGGCGGTGAACGGGTTCCGCGCCTGGACCGATGCGGTGCGGGAGGTAGCGCCTGCTATCCGGCCAAGTGTCGCTGGACCCTGAGGAGCTCCTCGGCCGCCTCCAGCGTCCTGCGGCTGACCTCCGGGTCGGCTGCGGAGACTTCTGCGGCCAGGCCCTCGACAAGAGCGACCGCTCCGACCATGGTCGGATAGAGGGTCGGTGAGTCAGTGTGAGCTACCAGCGTGACCCTGACGCGGTCCAGGAAGCTGTGTCCGAGCCCATCGGTTATGGCCACGACCGGGAGCTCGCGCTGTGCCGCGTAGTCGAGGAGTTTGATCGTGTCCTTCGAATATCGACTGAAGAGGCAGGCGATCAGCACGTCGCTGGTCGTCATCTCGCCGGCCGTCTCCCGCGCCCAGGGGTGGATGACGTGGACGTGCGGACGCACTCGCTGCAGCAACTGCTGGAGGTAGAGGGCGATCGGGTACGAGATGCCGTTACCCGCCGCGTACACGGACTTGGCGCGCACGACCAAGGCGGTCGCCTGTTGCAGCTCGCGCGCCGAGGTACTGAGCGTGAGCTGCAGGTTGGCCTGCCCGGAGTGGGCCAGTTGCGCGAAGGGCGTGGCGCCCTGGGTGTGGCGGAACCGGGTCAGAGGAGATCTGGCCTGCCTCAGGTCTCGCCTCGCTGCCGAGCGCATCTCAGAGAAGCCGTCGTAGCCCAACCTCTGGGCGAGACGTACGACAGCGGCCCGGCTGGCACCGGCCCTCGGGCCCAGCGAGTCCAGGGTCTCGAACGGGAGCTCCTCCGCGTGTTGCCGAATGTGGTCGATCAGGCGCGTGTCCGTGGCGGAGAGCCTGGCTCGTGCCTCGACGACCCTGCGCTCGAACTCCGCCACGAAGTCCTGGGCACTCACCGCTAGCCCATCTCCCAAGGCCGCCCTCAGCGAATCGACGCAGGCGATCGGTAGGCCGCTGATGGTCCCCCTCGCACCTGCCCTAAGTCGGTCACCGCGCGATAATTGGGAGGAGGACGTGCGACGGGTACTGGGCCGTGTGCAGGACCGTCTGCTCCGCGATGGCGGTCTCCTTCTCGTAGCACTGGTTGCTGGCCGCCGTGTTCAGATTCCTGGCGTAGCGCGGAAACCAACTGCTGGTGAGTTCGATCCGGAGCTGATGCCCGGGAAGTAGTCTAACTCCACAGGCATCCAGCCTGAACTCGAACCGGTAGGCCGTTCCGGGGTTCATCAGTTCTGGCCGCTCGCGCGACTCCCGGTAGCGGGCGCGGATCGCGCCATGGCAGAGGAATCGACTCGATCCGTCCGGCCAGACATCGGCTAGCCGAACATGCCAGTCGGTGTCAGGTGCCGACGACGCGGCGTAGAGCACGAAGCTGACCGGGCCCACGACCGTGACAGGCTCCGTGAGCGTTTCCGTCGAGTAGCAGAGGACGTCGGACCTTGACGTCGCTGGACGGTCGTCGACCGGTCCGTCGGTCATCGCCCAAGGCAGTCTCACCGGATCCTTCGGATCGTATCGATAGCGATCGGAAGGGGAGGAGTCCGGAGGTCGCTCTGTGCTCAGACGACCGTCTCCCCGATCAGTGTTGGCGTAGCCTTGGCTGTCCAGGTAATAGGGGACGTAGCTCGTGTCTGCCAGCGGCCAGTCGCTTTCGCTCCACCACTCGTTGGCCCCGAGCACGAAGACATGGACTGGGTCCTCAGCTTCGATACCGTTGTCGATCCCCTTTACCTGCCAGTCCAGATAGCGAACGATGTAGGAGTCGAGATCGATCAGCGCGCTAGGGCCGAAGTCGACTCCACTCCACATCCTCCCACGGTTCACCGTGTGTGGCCAAGGGCCAATCACGAGCCGCTGTCCGGATCGCAAGGAGTCAGGGGCCTTGGCCCTCATCCCCGGGTAGTTCATGATGGCACCCGGGAAGTTCATGTCCCACCATCCCGTGACGTTGAGGGCACCGACCCGCATGCGGTCCCAGTGGTCCTGGTAGCTGCCGGAGCGCCAGAACGCATCAAACTCTGGGTGTTCCATGAACTTCGGCCACCAGTCAGAGTTCGTCCCGGCCGTGGCCGGGATCTCACTGATCGGTAGTTTCTCAAGGAAGGGAAGTGACTCACCGCTCAGGACTGTACCGATGAAATCAGAGACCTGGAAGGACCGGCGCCCCATCTTCACCATCCAATCCGCCATCGGTCCCAGCAGGAGGACGCCGTTGAGCATGGGCTCGTTGAAGAAGAGGTCTGGTGGTGAGCAGATGGGGACGATAGCCTTCAGCGGCTCGGGCGCATCCCTCGCCGCGAGCCAGCAGTTCTGGGCGACGTATGAGGTGCCCAGCATCGCCACCCGTCCGTCGCACCACTCCTGGCTGGCCAGCCACTGGACCGCATCGAAACCATCGTGTGCCTCGTTGACGTAGGGGACGAAGTCGCCGTCCGAGTTGAAGCGCCCCCTGCAGTCCTGGGTGACGACCGCGTAGCCCTGATCAGAGAGGAGATCACGGAGTCTCGCTGAATGTGAGTTCTCCAGCACCTTGTTGTAGGGTGTCCGCAGCAGTACCGCTGGCCAGCTCCCCTGGTGTCCCGGGAGCAGAGCGTCGGTTGATAGGGCGATGCCATCACGCATGGGAGCGCGCAGGTCGAGAAGGGTCCTCTTCCGCGACGCGCTCGGGGATCCGACCTCTCCTGTCCAGTCACTCCCACCAGCCATCTTCAGCTGACCCTCCACTTCTCTGGGTAGATACTCAGGGTCGGATCTTGCGGCAGCACGTCCTTGAGGTCATCCTTGATCACCGAGATCTGGTTGCCCCCGTTGGGGAGCCACAGTGCCGGGAGTTGCTTCGAGAGATATTCGTCGTACTCCTTGAGCGCCGGAATCCCTCCGCTGGCGTCTGAGTCGTGGATGAGCCGGTTCGCGGTGGCGCTGCTGTAGCCGTCACCGTTGTAGACAGCTCCATTGGCGAAGACGATGTCCCCGCTGGGATAGAAGGTGGGCTCGTAGGTGATGGTGTAGCTTGCCCCGAACTCCAGCATCTGCCAGGAGCATCCGCTGGGTGTGGACGGGGAGCAGACGGTCCACTTGCTCAGAACTGCAGAGATTCCCTGTTCGCGGAGGGTCACCTGGATGCCGGCTTGGTCGAATGAGCTCTGCAGAGCCTCCATCTCGTCGGCAAGGGATTGGATCCCGGACGCGTAGAGGAGTTGGAAGTGAAGACCGGTGCCCCGCTTGATCCCGGCGCCGCAATCCGTGGGCCCGGTTCCGGGCCGCTGGCAGGTCGAGACCCCGTTCGCATGGACACTCCAACCGTGGGACCGGAGCAGCTCTCTTGCCTCACCGACATCGTATGGATAGGGGTCGCGGTCCTCGGCTGGCCCCGAGAACTTGCTGGGCGGCTGGGAGGGCACCGGGCCGTACGTCGGATAGCCGTACCCCTTGAAGATGTCGCGGATGAACTCCGGCTCGTTGATCAGGTGCTGCATGGCCTGCCGGATGTAGAGCTGGCGGATCAGCGAGCCGGTGGTGGGATTGGTGAAGCTAAGTGGTAGGTACGTGATTCCCCAATCGGGCCACTGGCTCACGTCGTATCCATGGCTCTTGAAGTAGCTGCTCTGCCCCGTGTCTGCGGGGGGAAGGTAGCCATAGTCGATCTGACCGGAGCGGAGGGCGTCGTACTCCGCCGCGTCACTGGTAAATGGGACCTCTTCGAACTTCGCAATCGTCGGTCGGCCGGGACCACTGTAGTGCGAGTTCGGACTGAAGACGGAGAAGGAGGTCGTGGGGTCGTAGCCGGTCAGCCGCCAGGGGCCGTCGACAACGGACCAGAGAGGATTCGTGGTGTAGGTGTTGAGGTCGCTCGAGGCAGCATTCAGGAAGGTGTAGACGGCCTGTGCCCCGCTGGCGGTCTCGTCGTAGTTGCCGACTTGGCCTGTCGCGCTCTCGCGGTCCCACGCGTGTTGAGGGATGGGGATGATCTGGGTGAGGTTGTTGTACAGGATCCAACTGGGGCTGTACTTGGCGTTGAAGGTAATCTGGACGGTGGAGGCGCTTGGGTATGTGATCGACCTGACGTCATCCGGGAAGAAGCCTGGAGCATAGGACCACCAGTTCCCCTTCTCCGCCTCCAACTCGTTCATCCAGAACCCCACGTCCCGGCTAGTTATCGGCTGACCGTCAGACCAGTCCCAGCTCTTCAGGCGAATCGTGACGACCTGATTGCCGTCGGAGAAGACCGGAGCATAGGCCAGGCTTTCCGATTCATTCAGGGTGACTTTGCCATCGTCGCCGACCCAGTAGAGAGGTCGATACATCAGGTACTGCCAGCTGTAGACGGTGTTGTTGGTCGCCAGGGACGGTGGGATCAGCGGGAAGATGTAATTGGGCGTCAGTCCGGGAGGGAGGGCCCATGTGACTGTCCCGCTCGGGCTCGAAGTCTTTGCGCTGACCGCCAGATAGGCCGCGCCGGTCGCGCCGCCAATCCCGAGGACTACGGCCAAGCTCACGGCCAGACGGAACCCTCTCATCAACCGTGGCAACATCCCGACTTCCCTCCACAGCCAGTTCGGTACGGTGTGTCTCAAACGAACAGAGGCCGCCCGCGACCCGGTAACCCTCGGGCGGGGGAGCGAAGCCGACTCCACCGCCGAGACGACGCGGCCCCAACTCGCTCTCTGAAACGCTCGGATCGCGAACCCGACAAGGCCGATCCGCGTGGATCGGAAAGGTACCACACCCCCAACCCGCTGTCAATCGGGGCGTGGTGCGACGCGGAAGGACGCCCAGGAAGCTAACGGATGCGCTCGGCAGCGGCCCAGCGTGCGATGTGCTCGTCCACCGCGGCCAGTGCGCCTGAGACGCTGGGCGTGTCGATGGGGCCTCCTACCACGCCACCGTGGCCCGGTCCGACGATGCCCCAGCCCTGGAACGAGATCACCGGGACGCCGGCCCGGCAGGCCAGGGCGACCTCGCTGAGGGTTCCCCAGCTACCGCCTA
>JASHRA010000087.1 GCA_030038765.1 Candidatus Dormiibacterota bacterium
GCAGCTTCTGGGTGATGTGGATGTCGGAGACGCTCATGAAGACGTGGATCAGGTGGCGGGGGGCGTCCTCGACGGCGCGGTGGACGGCCTCGATGTCCTCGCGCTTGGCCCGGGCCAGCCCGGTCACGGCCGGCCCCTCCAGTTCGCGCGCGATCTGCTGCACCGCCTCGAAGTCGCCCGGCGAGGAGGCGGGGAAGCCGGCCTCGACCACGTCCACGCCGAGCCGCGCCAGCTGGTGGGCGATGCGCAGCTTGTCCGCCGGGTGCAGCGTCGCGCCCGGGCTCTGCTCACCGTCCCTGAGGGTGGTGTCGAAGAACTGGACCACGGCCCCGGCCGGGGCCGCGGCTACGTCGGCCGGGCTCACCCCGCCGCCGCCGGCTGTGGGGCCTGGGCCTCGGGCGGGGGCACCTCGGCCAGGGGCCGGATCCAGGCCATGTGCCCCCTCAGCTCCCGGCCCACCCGCTCCAGCGGCTGGTCCGTCTCGGCCGCGCGGCGGGCCAGGAAGGCCTGCCGCCCGGAGCGGTTCTCGTCGATCCAGCGCTCCGCGAAGCTCCCGTCCTGGATCCTTCGGAGCAGCTCCCGCATGCTCTCCCGGACGTGCTCGTCGATGACCTGGGGCCCGCTCGTGTAGTCGCCGAACTCGGCCGTGTCGCTGACGCTGTAGCGCATCAGGGAGAGGCCGCCCTGGTAGATGAGGTCGACGATCAGCTTGAGCTCGTGGAGGCACTCGAAGTAGGCCAGCTCGGGCTGGTAGCCGGCCTCGACCAGGGTCTCGAAGCCGGCCTTGATGAGCCAGGAGACGCCGCCGCAGAGCACCGCCTGCTCGCCGAAGAGGTCGGTCTCGGTCTCCTCGCGGAAGGTTGTCTCCAGCACCCCCGCCTTGGTGGCGCCGAGGGCGCGGGCGTAGGCCAGGGCCCGCTCCCGGGCCCGCCCGGTGCTGTCCTGCTGGACCGCCAGCAGGGCCGGGCAGCCGATCTGCTCCCGGAAGCAGCTGCGCACCATGTGCCCGGGCGCCTTGGGCGCGACCATGGCGACGTCGCACTCCGCTGGTGGCCGGACCGTCCCGTAGTGGATGGAGAAGCCGTGGGCGAAGAGGACCAGGGTGCCGGGACGGAGCGCCTCGGAGAGCCCCTCCTCGAAGAGCCGGGCCTGGTCGTGGTCCGGGATCAGGACCATGACCACGTCGGCGTCGGCGGCCGCCCGCGAGGGCTCCCTGACGGTGAACCCGTCGGCCTCGGCCCGGGCCCAGCTGCGGCTGCCGGGACGCAGTCCCACCGTCACCTGAAGCCCGCTGTCACGGAGGTTCTGGGCGTGCGCGTGGCCCTGGCTGCCGTAGCCCAGGATGGCCACCCTGGCCCCCGACAGCGCCTCCGGGTCGGCGTCCGCGTCGTAGTAGATCCTCATCTCGTCAAGCGCCTCCCAAGCTGGGGGCCCAGCCCGGGCCCTGCTGCGCCGGCTGCGCCAGCAGCACCAGAGGGCCGCTGGACACCCACTCCACCTCCTCCTCCTGGCCCAGGCCGGAGAGGGCCTGGGCCAGCGCCTCGGGCGGTCCCCCGAGGGCGGCCACGGCGCGGTCGCCCTGGTGGCGGACCAGGCTCCCCCGGACCGGCGCCCGGAGCCCGCCGAGGGCCCTCTCGGCGGCCTCCGGGCGGAGCCGGACCAGGGCGCTGCTCCACTCCACCGGGCCCGCCTCGGTCACGTCGTCGACGCTGACCACGTCGATCAGCTTCTCCAGCTGTCGCTTCACCTGCTCCGGCGCCTGGGCGCCGACGTCGACGCGCAGGCTGATGGCGGCCACGCCGGGCTCGGAGCTGGCGCCCACGGAGCAGGTGGCGATGCCGAAGCCGCGCCGACCGAGGAGGTTGACCACGCGCTGGAGGACTCCGCGGCGGTCCTCGACGCGGAGCGCGACGACGCGCCCACGCCCCTGGTCGAGGGTCAGGCCGTCGCTGCCCGGAGATCGGCGCTCCGGCTCCGCCTGGGTCACGGCAGGGGGCACTCGACGAAGTCCGAGAGGCCCTTGCCCAGGGGAACGATGGGGTAGACGTTGGCCTCGGGGTCGATCCAGCAGTCCACCACCGCCGGCCCCCGGTGGGCGAAGGCCTGGTCCAGGGCCGGGCCCAGCTCCTCGCCCCGGCGCACCGTGGCCCCGAAGCAGCCGAAGGCGCGGGCCAGGAGCGAGAAGTCCGGCGTGAGGACGTGGTCGACCTGGGAGCGGACCCCGCCGTAGAAGTCGTCCTGGAACTGGCGCACCATGCCCAGCTGGCGGTTGTTGAGGATCACCGCCTTGACCGGGAGCCGGGCTTCGGCGGCGGTGGCCAGCTCCTGCAGGGTCATGACGAAGCCGCCCTCGCCGGAGACGCTCAGCACCCGGCGCTCCGGGCAGGCGGCCTGGGCCCCGATGGCGGCGGGCAGGGCGAAGCCCATGGTGCCCTGGCCGCCGGAGTTGAGGAAGTGGCCCGGTCGCCGGCCGCTCCAGGCCAGGGCGGCCCAGATCTGGTTCAGCCCGACGTCGGCGACGGTCACGTCGTCGGCGCCGAGGTGCTGGTTGCAGGCGGCCAGCACCTCCTGGGGCTGGAGCCGGCCGTTGCGCGGGTAGCGGAGCGGGTGCCGCTCCCTCCAGACGTCCACCTGGGCCCGCCAGGCGGGCCGGGGGCGGGGCGCCATCCGGCGCCGCAGCCCGGCCAGCACCTCGCCGGCGTCGCCCACGATCTGGCAGTCGGCCCTCACCGTCTTGCCCAGCTCGGCCGGGTCGATGTTGACGTGGACGATGTGCTCGGCGCGGGGGGCGAACTCGTCCAGGCGGCAGGTGACGCGGTCGTCGGCGCGCATCCCCACCATCAGCAGGAGGTCGCAGTGGGTCACGGCGCGGTTGCAGTAGCCGGTGCCCATGAAGCCGACCAGCCCCAGGGAGAGCGGGTGCGGGTTGGGGAAGATGCCGGTCCCGAGCAGGGTGGTGCCGACCGGGATGTCGCCCGCCTCGGCCAGCCGGCAGAGCTCGGACTGGGCGCCGGAGATGGCGACCCCGCGCCCGGCCAGGATCACCGGCCGCTCGGCGGCCGAGAGCAGCTCCGCGGCCCGGTCCAGCAGGCCGGCGTCGCTGGCCCCCGGGGCCCGGTGCGGGCGCCGCCGCCGGATGCGCTCCCGGACCTCGGTCACGCGCTGCATCTGGACGTCCTTGGGGATGTCGATCAGGACCGCCCCGGGGCGCCCGGTGCGGGCGATGTGGAACGCCTCCTCGACCACGGAGGGGATCTCGGCCGCGTCCAGCACCTGGTAGCTGTGCTTGGTCACGGAGAGGCTGGAGCCGATCATGTCCGACTCCTGGAAGGAGTCCGTGCCGATGCTGGCCGCCGCCACCTGGCCCGTGATCGCGACCACCGGGACGGAGTCGAAGTGGGCCGTGGCCAGCCCGGTGATGAGGTTCAGCGCCCCCGGTCCCGAAGTGGCGAGGCAGACGCCGACACGGCCGCTGGCCCGGGCGTAGCCGTCGGCCATGTGGGCGGCCCCCTGCTCGTGGCGCACCAGGACGTGGCGCAGCGGGAAGCGGGGCAGCTGCTGGTAGATGGGCAGGTTGGCTCCGCCGGGGATGCCGAAGGCGGTGGTCACGCCCTCCCGGACCAGCGCCTCCAGCAGGAGCTCGGCGCCGGTGCGGCCGGTCTCGGCGGCGGCGGCGGCGCGGGGCTGGTCCAGGGTGGCGGCGGTGGTCACGGCTCGGCTCCCGGCTCAGCCGATCTCGAAGACCTGGCCGATGGCGGACATGACGGCGGCGTCGGCGGCCATCTGCCGGATCGGCCGCTGGGGCTCCCGGGCGCAGCGCCGGCTCACCCAGTTGCGGCCCGCCTCGCTGAGCTCGATGTCCTCCGGCATCCCGGACCTCTTGGTCCAGTCCGGCTCCTCGGGATAGTGGGTCATCTCGCGTCTCCTTGGCTTGGCTCGGCGCCGCGGCCGCGGAGGGCGCGGAAGTGGTGCCGGCAGTTGGTGCAGAGCAGGGTCCCGGAGCCGGCCCGGGTCAGGAAGCGCACGTGGCAGGCGACGCACTCCACCGTGCGCACGGGGGCGCGGTAGGGGTGGTGGGCGCTGTCGCTGAGGTCCATCCGGCGGGCTCCTCCTCGGTTGGTGCTGCGGGTCGCGGTCGGGGGGACAAAAAAGGACCGGCCCCCCGACGGTCGGGGGGCCGGTGCTTGCGCCAGGTCGCGCGGACGCTAGCTGATCGGCCCTCCGCCAATTAGGCCTACTAGGACCCGAAGGTCCTCGACGATCAGCTGGGCGCGCGTCCGGGCTCGCAAAGTGCGGCCATTTATACCGGCGCGCCCCCCCGGCGTCAAGTCGCGGACGGGTCGCGACCCGGGCAAGGATCTGTCGCCTGCGGAGCCGGCCGGCCGGCCCCGCCCCCGAGCATGGCCAGGGGCGCGACCAGCAGGACCAGCCCGCCCAGC